>JAYVEJ010000678.1:0-3149 GCA_043748885.1 Luteolibacter sp.
CCACGCCGGGTGGGCGGGCGGAAGTTCGTGAGCCGGCGCACCCCAGCGGGCTGCGATGGCCGGGCCGCTGGCAAGGCCTTCCAAGCAGTCGCCGTGAAACGGACAGACCCCGGCGAAATCATCGCCTAACATCCGCGGCACTTTGAGGTGGCCGAATTCCGGGTGCAGCGCACCGTGGACCAGCCGCCCGCCTGATAGAATCCCGCCGCCGATGCCGGTGCCGATGGTGATGTAGGCCACGTCGTCCAGTCCCGCCGCCGCGCCGATTTTCGCCTCGGCAAGGGCGGCGGCGTTGACGTCGGTGTCGAGTGTTAGTGTTGAGTTAGGAAATGCCTTGGCCAGTGAATCGGTGAGGGAAAATCCCGCCCAACCGGGCTTCGGCGTGGCGAGGATTAGCCCGTAGTTTTCACGACCCGGCACGATCCCGATGGGACCGAATGCCGCGATGCCGATGCTCACCGGCGTCCCTCGTTTACGCAGCCAGTCGATGGCGATGCCGAGCGTTTCCTCGGGCAGCGTCGTCGGGAAACGCAACTCCTCAATCACCCGGCCCTCCGCTGAGCCGATTGCGACGACGGTCTTGGTGCCGCCTAGTTCGATGCCAGCAATCATATAACTAACAGGCTGCTGCGGCTTCGAGCGCCTCGCGGGTGATCCGGGTGATTTCCGCCCACTTGCCGTCGTTGACGAGTTGCTTATCCACCATCCACGAACCGCCGATGGCGGCGACGACGGGCAGTTTTAAATAGGTTGCTAGATTCCCCAAAGACCCGCCGCCCGTGGGAATAAACCTCACGCCGGTGTGGCCGTAGGGACCGGCGAGCGCCTTGAGCATGTTCACTCCGCCCGCCATTTCAGCCGGGAAAAACTTCAGCAAGCGGCAGCCGAGCACCAGTGCGCCCTCGACCTCGCTGGGAGTCATCACCCCCGGCGAAAATTGCAGGCCGACCTCGTTCGCCGCCGCCACGATTTCTGGATTGAAGCCCGGCGCAAGGCCGAACACGGCACCTGCATTTTTCGCGCGTTTCACCTGTTCCTTGTCTAGCAAAGTCCCCGCGCCGAGCAGGACTTCCGGGTATCGAGCGGCGATGCGCTCAATCGCCGCCTCCGCCGCTGCCGTTCGGAAAGTGATTTCCATAATGTCCAGCCCGCCTGCTAACAGCGCCTCAGCCAGCGGCTCGGCGGATTCGACATGGTCGAGGACGACGACGGGGACAATGCGCTTGGCGAGGATGCGATCAATCATGGGCGGAAAACCTGCCGAGATTTCCGCGAATGACAAAGGAAATGCTGTGCTGTCCGTGGAAACGGCTGTCAACTTGACTGACGACTGGACTCACGCTTGACTCATCGCCATGGCTTACGAAGCGCAATTCACGATCACTCCGCGCCTCCTTGCGGTGGTAGAAACAATTGCCGCGTTGCGTGAACGGATCCAAGGAGCCGCCGTGGAGTTGTCATGGATTCCTGCGCTGCAAAAGGACACCCGCACGCGCAACGTCCACGCATCCACCGCCATCGAGGGCAATCCGCTGACCTTGGAGCAGGTGCGGGCGTTGGAGGAAGGTCGTGAACTTGTCGCATCCGATGGTCGCTCTAACCACGAAGTAATTAACTACTTCGCCGGTCTGCGTTATGTGGAGAAACACGCGATGAAGAAATCTATCCGCCACGGCGATCTCTTCGAGTTGCACCGGATTCTGGCAGACACGGTGATGGATCAAGGCAGCGCAGGTAGCTATCGGACGATCTCCGTGAGGGTGGGCAGGCATTTCCCTCCCGCCGCTGTCGATGTCTCGGGACTGATGTTCGAGTTGCTAGAATGGTGGAATCATAAGTCCATCGAACTATCACCTGTGCTCAGTTCCGCCATCTTGCACTATCGTTTCGAGCACATCCATCCCTTCGCGGATGGCAACGGGCGGACGGGGCGTGCGCTCGCACTGTGGGAACTCTATCGGCGAGGTTTCGACAGCCATCACATCTTCTCTGTGGATGAATACTATTGGGAAGACCGTCCCGGCTACTACACCGCATTAGACGCCGTGCGCGTGGCGGGCGAGGATCTAACGGGCTGGTTGGAGTACTACGCCGAGGGCGTTAGACAAACGCTGGAAAACGTATGGCTGCGGGTGCAAGCCTACCATGTGAAGTCGCCGGAGAAACTCGTGCTGCGTCCGAAGCAGGAGCTCTTGCTTAAACTCCTGCGCGACAATGGCAGCCTGTCTCCAGCCGAGCTTTGGGAGCTACTTGCTGTTTCTAAGCAAGGTGCCATGGATCTGCTGCGTCCGCTGTTAGCCGCAGGATTGGTGGAAAAGATCGGTGGTAAAAAAACCGGGCGATACTTGCTTAAGCAGTCAGGCGATCACAGCCCGTAAATCCGCACCGCATTGTCATGCAATATCGCGTCCTGCTCATCGGCTGTTAGCCTTGCAACGAAGCTGCGGACCGTCTCTGCCCAAGCTTGATAGGAGTCGATCCGCAGCAGGCAGACCGGCCAGTCGGTGCCGAACATCACGCGGTCTGCACCGAATAATGTGAGTGTTTCCTCGAAGTAGGCGCGCAGCGTGGGTTCGTCGATTTCTGGGTCGAGCACTTCGTTGACCATCCCGGAAATCTTCACGCCGAGGATGTTGTCGCGTTTCGCGAGCTCGGTCATCCCGGCTTGCCACGCGGGGTCGATTTTGCCCTTGCGGATTTCCGGCTTCGCGAGGTGGTCGATGATGATACCGAGGTCCGCCTGGCGATCCACGAGTTGGATGGCCACGGGGAGTTGCCGTTGGAAAAGTAACAGATCGTAGCGGAGATCTAGGTCCGGGAGTCGTGCCAGTCCTTGATGGAAATCTTCGCGCAGGAAATACTCATCCGGCTCGCCTTGTAGCACATGTCTAACCGCCTTGAATTTCGGATGCGCGGCGAGGCGGGCAAGATCATCTCCCACCTCTGGACGAATCAACGGCACCCAGCCGACGACGCCCGCAATGATCTCTGATTGATCTGCTTGTGATAGCAGCCAGTCAGACTCCTCCAGCACCTGCCGGGCCTGCACCACGACGGTGCCGTCCACTTTGGCGGCGGCGGTGGCGGTCTCTAACTGGCTGAGAAGCTGGTCCTGCGCCAAGGGTGAGCCGGGCGGAATCCAGTCGTAT
>JAYVEJ010000679.1:0-3140 GCA_043748885.1 Luteolibacter sp.
GAAGATCGTCCCGACACCAGTTTAGAAGACGGTCAGGGGATTCTCCCGCCGCGTGCGGAACCGGTGTTCCTGCCAGCCGATCAATAAGTGCAGCCCGCCCGGTCTCCTGAGTCATCATGTCCGCCCGCTGCCGCTCGCTCCTGATTGCGTTTTTTCTAACTCCGTTGATCCACGCGGCACCCGCTTGGCAAGCCGAACTCACCTCGCCCACCCCTGGCCGGTTCGCCACCCTAGTTCCCACCGTCCTCGACTTTCAGGTGAGTTGGAATGGTGCGATTAATGCCGGTAACATTCGCATCGAATTCGCACCGCCGGATGTTAGGAAAGTCGGCACCAGCATCGTCCGTGCTGCCGCCGCCAGCCACGGTGCCGCTGCCGTCCTGTTTCCCTACCAGACAAACTTCTGGTCGGAAATTGCGCCCACCTCGCTGCGTCCGCGCTACTTCCATGCCGTAGAAACCGACCCGCGGGAAACGGTCACCACCACCGTCCGCCATGCGATCACGCGCGTCGAAAGCGTGGAAATTACCCGGCAGCTCAACACCGGAATAACTAAACAAACTGATCGCAGCTTCGCGTTCTCGCCGGTCTTCGATATCTTCTCTGCCATGCTGTTAGTCCGTAGCCAGAAGCTTGCCACTGGCGATCACGTCACCCTCGTGATCCATCCCTTCGACACGCCCTATCTGCTGCGGGTCAAGGTCCAGGGGCGCGAGGTTCACCACGGTCGCAACACGATCCGCCTCACTCTGGGCTTGCGCAAAATCGACCGCGATACCCTCGAACTGAAGCCCTACAAAAAGCTCAAACAAGACGCCAATCTCTGGCTCAGCGACGATGCCGACCGCGTCCCCGTCGAACTCCGCGCCGCCGCCTTCATCGGCGATGTGCGGGCCACGCTCGCCGCCCACTGCAAACCGTGATGCATTTCCACTGCTACCCATTCACTCATGACCCTATTTATACCTAACAAAAATCTCACGATTCCTCTGGCGGGCTTGTTAGTCATCCTATTGGCAGTGGTGTTCTGCATGTGGCCGGGTATGCATTCGCCCCTATTTGCGGATGACGTCCACCAGCTTGCAAAGTCCAAGGAGATCGTCAAATGGACCGAAGTATTTAGCATCGACGTCTTCGGCTACTATCGCCCAGTCAAGAACGCACTGTTCAAACTCGCGGCACCGTTCGAAAACAATCTCGTGGCCTGGCATTGGATCGGCTTGATTGCCTATCTCGGTGCCACCGTCGGGGTTTTCCGGATCGCCGCAATTTGTCTAGGGACTGGACTTGCTGCATGGCTAGCGACTTGTTTCTGGGCACTAAGTCCAAGTTGCGTCTCCACGGGAGTATGGCTGAGCTGCGCAAATATCAGCATCGGCATCATTTTCGGCGCACTTGTGTTCCATTTCCACGAGCGCTGGGCAGTGCGTCCATCTTTCGGTTTGCTTGTGACCAGCGGAATTTTCTTTGCGCTATCGCTAGTCTGCTATGAGTCGCTCATCGCTGTCCCGGCCCTGCTGTTCATTCGAGATTTCCAGCAGCGGCGACTTTCATTCAATCGCCCAACTCTGATTCGCTACGGCACCTATACGCTCGTTGCTTTAGCGTTCCTCATTGTCCGGCACGAGTTCGCAGCAAGGGCCATCGGGGAGGCAAACCTTCACCCGGGCTTCGAGCCGAATACCAAGGCCATCCACATGACCCTCTCCGCGCCTTGGTTCCTTTCGCGGCATTTTCTGATGTGGGTTTTTCCGTTTGGCACGATTGAAATATTAGGAAGCTATTGGTGGCTGCGTTCGGCATCGGTCGCGTCGTTAGTTTTTGGCTGGGTTTTCCTCGGCGCACTACTGGTCTCTGCCGGCCTGACTTGGAAACGCTTTCCCGCCGTCGCCTTCGGGTTGTTGTTCTTCTTTGTCGCAAGCCTTCCTTCAGGAAACTTCATTCCCTGCTATAACGGGCCGATCTACGATGCGTATGTGACTATCCCTTCGATTGGTTTGGCAATCGCCTTGGCAAAGATCTGCGAACTCTTGATCTATCAGTTCAAGAGTCGCCGAAAGGCTGCGGAATCCGGCAGCATTGCCATCATGATGGTTCTAGCCTTGCTCTTGATTTACCGCCTGCCGGTCTGCGGAGCCTATTTCCGCTATTGGGCCGGAGTGTGGGCCAATCCTGTGGAATTGCTGTTATTGACCACCGAGACTAGGCCGCTACAGACCCAAGCAAAAGGGTATGTCACCATTCTGCTCTTAAACGGTGGTTATATTGATCATGCAGAACTTCTAGCGAACGAGGTGATCTCGGAAGCTCCTTGGGATCCTACTGCAAAAATGGCGATCGCGAGAATCGCGATCTATCGAAAGGATCTGTTGAAAGCTGAGAAATACTTCCGACTTATTCTGGATTCGCCCCGTAGCCCACCGTTTCTGAAAAATCCTGCCAGATTTGAACTCGCTGAAATTCTCGAGAAGAACCCGGCTCACCGGGGCGAAGTCACTCAACTTCTTAGAGAGTTTCTGGTGAGTCGGAAAACCGATGACCACCCGAAGGCGATTGTCATGCTTTCCCGAATCTACAAGGATGAGGGCGACATTCTTAAAGCTCGCGCCACCTTAGAGCGCGGGCTGTCGCTATATCCTAACAATAAGCGGTTGACACTAATGCTCGAATCCATCGGTCAACCGACCCCCGCACAGGGAACTAACTGACCGGCTCATTTTCACCCCCGGCAAGTGCATCCATCAACCTCATGAAGTCCTATCCGAACAACTGGGCCGCGATCATTCCTATGGCGAATGAAGAGGCTGATTTCACGCCTCTAGTGGCACAACTCTCTGCCGCGATGGATCAACTCGAAGGGGGGGCTATTTACTTCGTGGTGGATGGAGTTTCTAAAGATCGGACGCTGGAGTTATGTCATGAAATCGAAGTGCGCGACACCCGCTTTCATACTATCTGGGCACCGGAAAATCGCAATGTGGTGGATGCTTATCTGCGGGGATTTCGCGAAGCCCTTGACCGAGGTTATGAAATCATCGTCGAAATGGATGGCGGGCTATCTCATGACCCACGGGCCTTGCCGGCGTTCCTGCGTGCATTGCACGAGGGCAATGACTGTGCCTTCGGCAGCCGCTATATCA
>JAYVEJ010000680.1:0-3135 GCA_043748885.1 Luteolibacter sp.
CAGCAGAGCCGGGAGGAAATGGAAGTGCTCTTCACGCCGCTCGCCGAGCGCTATGAGCGGCGGAGTTTGCTCATCAGTTCCAACCTGGTCTTCAGCCAATGGGACCAGATCTTTAAAGACCCAATGACCACCCTGGAGGCCATCGACCGGCTGGTGCATCACTCGATCATCCTGGAGTTCGACGGGGCCAGCCAGCGGGTGAAGAAAGCGCGGGCGAGAAAGCACCAGAACCGCCCACCGCCTAGCCCACCGCCTAGCCCGGCACGAATCATCGGGCTGCCGCCCCAAACCCCGCCGAGCTGAGGCAGCTCGACCCGGTTTTTTCACCCCCTAAATCCCCAAGGGGACTTCTCCCCTCCCGTCCCTCAGGAGATGCGGGGGGGAGACTGTTTCAGAATCCCGCTTCGCGCCGCCGGGCGTGGGTAATTTTAATTGTCGCTGGACAGAAGAGCAACAGAAGTGCCCTAGGTCCGTTTCTTTCCCCACCCATTGGCTCCACGGCATGAGTGTCGCGACTCCTCATTTCTCCGGCAGCACCGTTTCCAGAAATTCTCAGTCGTCCGCCGTGTTTTCGATGACTTTGGACAACGCGCGTCCCCGCCCGTGTGCTGCGCTGGTTTCCACACGGATCAAAACGGGCAGGCCGTCCTTTGCCTGATAGTTCGGCAAGCGGGCGGCGAATTTAAAGCTATGCACGGGCACCACCCGGTCATCGTGATCCGCCGTGTTCACCCACGTCGCCGAATAGCGGACGACCGGTTTCGGCGTGTGGTAGGGCGAGTATCGATAGAGCCTCAAGATGGCAGCCGAGTGCACCAGCTACCCCCAGGCCGTCGATTTGGCGGAGGTGACGGGCGGTGCGGTGTTCGTGCCGGAGTATTGGTGGCGGCGGCCCAAGGAATGGGCGAAGCGGACCCAGGCATTGCCCAGCTTGGAAAAACTCCGTCGCAGACTGCAACTCGGGTGGAACCGGAAAGTCGCCGTGCGGTGGCGGGGTTGGTGAAGGCACTTGGCAATTATTAGCCCCCGCCGCCGGCACCCGAAGTCGAGCCAACGACAGAGGTTGGGGCTTGGTCTATTCGCTGTCTTCCCGCAATCGAGCGGGTAGGTCCATGCTCTCGTGAAGAATGGTGATCACACCCACGTCGCCACCGGTCAGCTCTTTGAAAAGGACGAAGTGACGGATATGTTTGTAAAAGAAGACGCCGATCAACGCCGGATCCTGAACTGGTTTCCATGCATTGCGATTTGCCCCACCACGCTGGCTGGCCCCGACGAGTTCACGAACGTATCTGTCGGCCTGCTGCTCGCCCCAAGTGGCTTCCGTGTAGTTCCAAATTTCGATGATCCTCGCTCTAGCGGCAGGAAGCATTCTAGTTCCCATCGGTGACTTTCAGTGATCTGGCTTCCGCGAGAATTGAGTCCGTATCAAGCATGGTGAACTCGGACTCGTCCGCATCGACGCCGGGCTTCAGCTCGTGACGCAGCCATGCCCACTTGCACTTTTCCTCCAGTTCGTACTCCCGGCGAACCAAGTCGCGGATGTATTCACTCGCCGAACCATAAAGCCCGGATTTTTCTATTTTGGACTGGATGAACCTTTGAAGCTCACCCGCAAATTTGACGTTTACTCCTTCAGCCATGATTAAGCGAAGCGGCGTCCCACAAACTGTCAATGTTGTGGGACGCACTAACAACTTTTGCGATTTCAACCAGTTCGATGATTTCCGTAATTGAATGTTGTCCGGTCAGCGGCAATTTTCAGCCCTGTCCGAGTTACTTCAATCAATCTCCCATGCATCCCTTCCTCGCCCCAGATTTCCACATCCGCTGGTCCACCCTCGTCCCCGAAGCTGTCGAGCCGGACATCCGCCACGCACTGGATCTCGCGAAGCAAAACATCGCGGCCATCTGCGCTCAAGATCCCGCTGCCGCGACATACGACTCCACATTTCTCGCGTATGAAAACGCCAGTGAAAAACTCAACGACGGCTGGGGTCGGCTTAACCATCTTGACTCTGTTAGCGACAATCCTGCCCAACGCGCTGCACTCGGCAAGATGCTGCCCGAGGTCACGGATTATTACTCATCGCTCGCCCTGAACGAACGCCTGTGGGCCGTCATTAAGACGGTGGGCGAGGCCGCGGATATCAAATCGCTGACCCCGGTCCAACAGCGGTTCGTCGATGAAACGCTGGCGGATTTCCGCAACTCGGGAGCGGATCTAGCGGTTGATAAAAAGGACCGCATCGCCGCCATTGAGGCCGAGCTTTCGAAGATCACCCAACAATTTTCCGAGCACGTCCTTGACTCGACGAACGCCTGGGAACTCGTCATCACCGACGAGGCGAAACTCGCGGGTTTGCCGGATTCCGCGAAGGTCGGAGCCGCCGCGAACGCCCGTGCGAAGGGCCATGAAAACGCTTGGCGCTTCACCCTGCAACATCCGTCGATGTTGCCGATCATGAAGCACCTGCACGACGACTCGATCCGCCGTCAAGTCTGGGAGGCGTCTTCGCAAGTCGGAGCGACCGGTGAGTTCGACAACACCGCGCTGGTTTGGCACATTCTCACGCTCCGTCAGGAAAAAGCCGCCATCCTCGGGCACGAGCATTTCGCCGATCTATCATTGCTGCGGAGCATGGCTAAAACCGGCGACACCGCGCTGCGTTTCATCGAAAACCTGCACGCCCGCATCCGCCCCACGTTCCTTGCCGAGCATCTCCAACTCCGCCAATATAAAGCCGCGAAATCCGGCCAACCCGTCACCCTCCTCGAGCCGTGGGAAGTCGGCTACTGGGCAGAGAAACAACGTCAGGAAAACTACGATTTCGACGAAGAAGCACTGCGCCCGTATTTCTCGGTCGATGGCGTGATGGCCGGCATGTTTGAAATCGCCTCGCGCCTCTTCGGGATCACCATCCGCGAGTTGGAAACCATTTTCCTCGAACCCTCTTCCGCGAACCACCAACCCTCAACTCCTGACTCTCAACTCGTCGAAACCTGGCATCCCGAGTGCAAATTCTACGAGATTCATGACTCGAAAACCGCAGCCCATCTCGGCTCGTTCTACGCCGACTGGCACCCGCGCGAATCCAAACATGCCGGCGCGTGGATGAACTCGCTCCACACCGG
>JAYVEJ010000681.1:0-3130 GCA_043748885.1 Luteolibacter sp.
CGCGAGACGCCGCGACCGTGTTGGACGGATTGTTCTTGGAGGCGGCATTCGCCGGCTTGGTCGCAGATCGGGCAGTCGAGCGGGTGATTGATCAGGAGAAATTCCATCACGCCCTCGCGGCATTTTTCGACGAGTTCGCCGGTGGTGCGAATGCCCATGTTTTCGCCGATGGTGTTGGCGCAGGCAATGACCGGACGCGGCATCCAACCGATGATTTCGTAGCCATTCTCATCGCGTTGAGGCTCCTGGCCGGGTGCGGGGCGGGGTGGCATGCCCATTTGAACGAGACACATCCGGCAGTTTCCTGGGGAGGAAAGTTTAGGATGGTAGCAGTAATGGGGGACGGTGATTTTGGCTTGGCGGCAGGCCTCGATCATCCGTGTGCCTTTGGGAAACTGGTGCCAAACGCCGTCAATCTGAACGTTGACCATGCCATTTGCGGCAGCAAGATCTTTGGGCAGTTTCATTTCCGCGGTCGCCGAAGGTGTGTCGCTCATGGCTAGATAAGAGCGCCGGACGCTTGTGCTAGAACGGTCCGGCGATGCTCGCGCGGGAATATGTCCAGCCGCTGCGGACCCGGCAAGCGTGCTTTGTGAAAAGTTTCACAAGCACACGTTCCGAGGTCATCGAAGCGTGCCTTTTGATTCGCCACGGTCGCAACTCTGGCTAATTTCCCGCCAGTGCCAGCGCTTGGAGACCCGCCGCACAAGCCACGCCAGCGGGTTTTGCTGCTGCTGTTAGCCGTTGGCGGGCTGCTGCTCAATGGCCTGTTGCTGCATTGGATGTTGTCCGATCCGTTTGCGGGTATCGTCGGCTGCGGTGGGGTAGGCGGGTGCCATGACGTGTTGGCGTCGCGCGGGTCGCAGGTTTTCGGTCTGCCTATTCCGGTTTTGGGAATCCTCGTTTACGGCCTGTTAGTTGCTGCGCTGGTTTGGAGGAAACCCCTCGTCGCCGCGTTCTGTTATGGGGCGATCAGTGGCTCCGCCATCTGGTTGGTCATCGTGCAGGCGTTCCTGCTTCAGCACTTTTGTCCGTGGTGCATGGCGACCCACGGCGTAGGCGTTCTGCTAGTCGTGCTGGCGTGGACGGTGAATCCATGCGCCGGGAAATTTAGGCAAGGGCTGCAGCAGGACTTACGGCGGCATTCGAACTGGCGTTGTCCCAGCATTACGGCCCCGCTCCCGCAACCCAGCGGATCGATAGCGAATCCAGGCTATGCTGTCGCGCGTAAGGATTTGTGGAAACTTTTCTAGCGGAAGAACGGCGTGAAAGTCTTGGCGAGCACACGCGCCCTCGCGTATTGTCTTTGGCGCCCTCGCCAAAGACTTGCGTCTCCCATCTCAGGAGCTTTGTGAGTTGTTCGACGAACTGCGTCCGAGTCCCGAAAAATCTACCGACCCAATGAGACCCTCTCACCGGAGACGGGCGTCGCGGGTGAGAGGACGAGGGTTTCGACGAGGGCGTCGAAAACGACCTGCGAGGGCGCATGTGCTCCCCTTGAAGACTTCACCGCCTCCTGAACCGTTTTCACAAATCCTCACGCGCGGCAGGCTAACATCGCGGATTGGCTCTCATTTTCCGGGAAAAACCGCCAGTTGCCCAAGCTCTTGATCTGCGGGAAACGGATTCTGCACGGCCTACCATCAGGCGAAGCGGACTTCATCCGGATGATGAAAAACGAACTCGGGTTGTAGCAAGCACCGCAGGATTGTGGAGAGGTAAAATCACCGGCTATAAGAATTTTTAAAAAATTGTTCAAAATTTCCTAAAAATAGTTGATTTAGTAAAGGTTTCCTGACTTTCTCCAAAAGTTATGTAAGCCAAACGCGTGAACAACGCGGGCGGTGGGCACAACTTTTGTCACCGTCAACCCTCCCCTTCTATGGACCACTATCTCCTTCGCATTGCCCGCGCTGCACGCTGCGTGTGCCCCATCATTTTGCTAGGGATCTCGTCGATTGGCTCCTCCCAGACGACCACCGACGGTCCATTGAAGATGGAAGTGATCACTGCCTACAATTTCGTAGTGGATTCCAATGTCGAGTCACCCTCCTCGTTTTCCCCGTCCGCAGCCCATCTCGGGGTGAAAATCATCAACACTGGCGCGGTCACTCTCACCAATGTCGTCGTCAATATGGGCGACCTCATCAACCCACTAACAAGCAGCGGCACGCCCGGCATCTTCCCTTCGCGGACGGTGACGGTGGGTGGCTCTCAGGGTTATTCGGGCACCTTCGCCTTGCAAATGCCGGGCGGCGCGGCAGATGCCGTTAGAACTATTCCCAGCCTCGCGCCGGGACAGTCGGTGGTGCAGTATTTCTTTGTCACCTATCCTTTGAAGGACTCCGCCGGTAACAGCGTGGCGGGCGCGGCACCGGTGACCAGCGACGATCTTTGGTTGAACTACGACATCTGGGCGACCGCCCTAGAAGGCGCGACCACGCGGCGTGTTGGGCAAGTCGCCAAGGTCACCATGCGCAATGAAATTTCCGCGATGGCGAACAAGATTTGGCCTAACACCACCAGCAAAGTCCCGGATCGCTATCTGGACGCGATTCAGCAAAGCCTCGGCTGGCGGCCAAACTCGGGTGTACCACAAGCCGGCTCCACCGCGCAGTTAGAAGGGATTTGGTATGACCTCGGAAACGTGGGTGCTGGATTTGATAACAACGGCGACGGTCTTCCCGACCGCAATGCTTGGATGCAACCCGTCGGAGATCCCGCCAAATACGATCCGCTCGCGATGCGCTTGGTGAAGTGCTACGGCATCGTCATCGTCAAGCTGAACAACGGCACCGAGCAGCTCATCCCGTTCGAAGACAAGCTCTACTTTGAAAATATTGCTGCTAACAACACCGGAGCCGTGGGCCTTGTCTTCTATGAGTTTCTGCCATTGGCGGCAGGTCGCACGGCGATGATGTCACCCTATCAGGAAGTCGCCTCGGGTTTCGACAACGAGAAATTCAACGGCGACTATGGTGCGTCCAGTGTCTCACTTACCTCCGCCGCTCCCGCAGTGACATTTAATAAGAGCGGTCCGGCACTCGTCGCCGGTGGCAGCAACGTGACTTACAGCATGACGGCGACCAACTCCGGCTCATCCAGCATTGGCATTCCCTTGCAGAGTTTG
>JAYVEJ010000682.1:0-8214 GCA_043748885.1 Luteolibacter sp.
GCTCCGGGCGCTCCGTCTCGCGAAAATGGTCGGAAGCCGCGCGGGCAAGCGCGGGGAGTTCCGGGTGCAACTCGACGGCATGGAGAAACCGCTGATCCACCTTTTCCCGAGCCGCAGCATCATCCGCCGCAGCCATGCTCCGGGAGAGCGACGCATGAAGCAGGACCGACGCGGGATCGTCTGCGGAAAGTTGCTCTAGCAGCTCGATCTGCCGGAGTTTGTTAGCGGCCGTGAGCGCGTGCTGGAACAAGCGGAGAATGACTTGCGGATGGCCGGGATTCTTGGCGAGTGCTGCGGCAAGCGTGGCGTCTGCTAGCTGGCTGGCCAAGCTGTCGCCGTTGCTTTGCTGATCGAGGAAATCCGCGTAAGTGAGCTGGATTTCAAGCTCCTCGGGCCGCGCCGCAGCAAGCTCGCGGTAGAGCTTGATTGCGGCAGAGCGGTCGCCCGCCGCCATCCGGGCGCGGACCGCCCGGCTCACCAGCGGCAATGCTGTGGGATCGGCGAGCCGCGCATTCTCGAAATGATCTTGGGCGGTGTTCACGCCGCGCATTGTTTCTAACACGCCATATGCGAACTCCAACCGCGCGTTGTCCGCAACAGCAAGTGCTGAGGCGAGCAGCAGACAAATCGCCGTTTGCCGGATAGAATGGATGGACATAATCACTGCGGCGGCAGGCTTGCGAGGATGCTTTCCAATCGCTCGGTCGTGCCATGAATGGAGCACCAGCTTTCAATGTATGTCATATCGAGGGTTTCCGGGCCTTGAACGGCGAGCACGTCGCGGGCATCATCGAGATTTTTGAAACGCCCCCAACGGATTTTCGGGGTGACAATATCTTCGGCAGTGGGGAGCCACACCTCGCGATCAAGTGGTTTTGAAAAAAGCGTTTGCGTCGTCCGAATTGGAGCGCGACGAAGGGGTCCTCGAAGAGTTCGAAAAGCTCCGCACTCAGTCCTGTATCTTCTGACGGTCGGCCGCTGTGACGCCGCCCCCATGTAGTGGTGTCGAACTCGACCTGAGGACCGAACAGGATCGCTGGCTCTAGGATGCCGATGATTCTAGCCATCGTGCCGGGTTCAGTGATGTTTACCACGATGTCAACGTCCTTAGTTGAACGCGGGATCGCATAGTAATTGTAAGCAAGTGCGCCTGTTAGCATATACGGTGCTTGGATCACCTCGCAGGCCGACATCACCAGGTTGGCGAGATGCTCGACAGTGATCATGCCGGAGGCTGGCTGGTGTAAAATTGATGATCCCGAGCCCGGCAAAGCCTTTCCATCCGGCGCCGGACTTCGGCCCAGCCCTCGCGAATGTCGGTTATTCCGGTTTGCTCCATCGCTCCATCGAGCATCAGTCGCATTACGAAGTTTGTGTGCGCCACACCACCGTCAAAGCGTTCTTCTGGAGATAGGCTGCGAGCACGCATGACTTCTCTCGATAGATCGCATCCTGAAGATCGTTCAGCGCGGTCGGATGGTCGTGGGGATTTGCCGTGACGGAGACTCTAGCGAATGAGGTTTGGCCTCGCAATGGTGAAGAAATCGCTGCTACGCGATGGCGATGCGGGCGAATTTCTCGTCGATGAATTTGAGGACCAGTTCTTCGACTTCATCATTCTTGAGTCGCTCGACGACATCCACGGAGAAACCACGGGCGATGAGTTGGCGGGCATTGGCGGGATCGATACCGCGAGCGCAGAGGTAGAAGATTTCCTCGTCGCTGATCTGAGAGGAAGTGCTGCCGTGGGAGCACTTCACTTGGTCGGCGTTGATCTCGAGGCCGGGCATGGAATTGGCTTCGCAGGTATCGCTCATCAGAAGATTGCGGCAAGTCTGATAGGCGTCGGTGTGGTGGGCACCTTCATCCACGAAGATGAGACCGGAGAAAATGCTACGGGAGTCGTCGTAGAGGGAGTTTTTGTATAACAAATCTGAGTAGGCACCTTCCGATACATGATGTTGGAACGTGCGCTGGTCGTATTCTTGTTCGTGCGAGGCGATGGATACCGAAAGCATATCTGAGCGCGAGCCGGACGCTTCGAGGCGGGAAAGCGATTCATTGCGCGCCCACGAGCCACCGATGTTGAGGATGAAGCCGGTGGTCGAGGAGTCGCGAAACGCGGCGGTCTCGTTGATCTGGATGACGCGGGTGACTTCATTAAAGGCCTGAATTGCGATGTAATCTAACTTCGAGTTTGGCCCGGCACAGAGATCGTTGAAAGCTATCGCAAGACCGGGTTGCGAATCATTCGCCGAACGGAAAATATCCACCACGCGGACTTTCGAACTCTTGCCCGTGACGATCAACGTGTGGGGAAAGATGACGGTGTTTTCACCAGCGATCCAATGGTGAACTTCGATGGCTCCTTCCACTTCAACTTTGTCGGAAACGTGGACAAACAATCCGTTCGTTAGAGAGGCTTCATGCAAGGCGGCAAACTTGGCAGAGCCGAGCCGCGTTTCCTGTTTCATGAAATGCGCTTGCACCAGATCGCTGTGGGAGACGAGTGCCTCGGCGAGCGGCAGGCAGATCACGCCTTCGGGTAGATGGGATTCAACGTGGATGAGTTCGTCGTTGAGGAAGACAAGTTTCGCGGCGGGCGATGCGAGGCCAGTGGAGCGGGCGATTAGATCATTCACCCCTGAGATGGCGGACTTTTTGAAGCCAGAGAATTCGAGCTGTTTGATGCTGGAGAAGCGCCACGTTTCATCGCCACGTTTCGGGGCGGGAGTCGTTAGGAAACGCTGCCAAGCGGCTTGTTGGCGGTCAGCAAACCATGCGGGCAGATAGGCGGGAGTTTCCGGCGGGGAGTCGAGAAGGAGAGATGGCATTTCGAGAGTGGTCATTGGGAAAAAGGATTAGTCGGTTAAGCGTTCTAGTGCCTCGAGGTCGCCTAGGTCTTTGTAGCGGCCCGTCGCGCGCTTGTTGGTTTTTAAATCTTCAAGCCCAATGAATGGGAATTTCTCTCCGGCAAGATCGAGCATTTCAGATCTCGGATAGGCTTCTGCAAAGGTAACACCGAGAATCTTCACTAAAATATCAATTCGGTATGGTGGGTCGCCCAGTTGGCTCATGCGTTTGTCATCAAGAAAATTTTCAACCTGAACGTTTGGAAGCGGCCCAAAGAAATCATGAATAGCTTTCACAATTCTCTCTGCGTTTTCGGATGATTTCTCGATAAAAAAATCAATGTCTCCGGTGTATCGAGGGTGACCGTGTGCGGTGACCGCATATCCTCCAATAATCATGAACTTAACCCCATGGGACATCAACGACTCGGCAAATTCTCTGAATTCTTGATCCGGTTCCATTTGAAGTTTTGTATTTTTGATTACGAAGAAGCGCTAGTGCTTGGAGCCGTTCGCGCGGTGTTTTCGATTTCCAGTAAGCAGCGGTCGCGGCTTCGTCTTCCTCGTGTGTGGCGAAGCTAACTTGGATGGGGCCATTGCGTAATGATTTCATGAAGTTGTTGGTTTAAATTCTTGCCGGCTGAAGCCAGCACTCCGTTAGCCGACGCTGCCTTCCATTTCCAGGTCAATGAGGCGCTTGAGTTCCACGGAGTATTCCATCGGGAACTCGCGGACGAGGTCGTTGATGAAGCCGTTGACGGCGAGCGACATGGCTTGGCCTTGATTAAGGCCGCGTTGTTGCATGTAGAAAAGCATATCTTCGGAAACCTGACTCACCGATGCTTCGTGTTGGGTGGCGTGGCGGTTGCCCTTGACGGTGATGGCCGGATAAGTGTCGGTGCGGCTATGGCTGTTGATGAGTAGGGCGTCGCACTCGGTGTTGTTTTTACAACCTTTCAGATGCTTCGGAATGTGAACTTGACCGCGATAGGTGGAGCGACCTTCGCCGACAGAGATCGACTTTGAAACAACGTTGGATGTTGTATCATCGGCGGCGTGAATCATTTTTGCGCCGGTGTCTTGATGCTGACCGGTGTTGGCAAGGGCGATGGAAATCACTTCGCCGCGGGCGCGCTTGCCCTTCATGATCACGCCGGGATACTTCATCGTTAGCCGCGAGCCGATGTTGCAGTCGATCCATCTAACCTCCGCGTCTTCCATGGCGATTCCGCGCTTGGTGACGAGATTGAAGACGTTGCTACTCCAGTTTTGGACAGTGACATACTGGATCTTCGCGCCCTTGAGCGCGACCAGTTCGACGACGGCGGAATGCAGTGTGGCGGTCTCAAATTTCGGTGCGGTGCAACCCTCCATATACATCAGTTCGGCACCTTCGTCGGCGATGATGAGCGTGCGCTCAAACTGGCCGAAGTTCTCTGAGTTGATACGGAAATAAGCTTGGAGGGGTTGCTTAAGTTTGAGTCCCTTTGGAATGTAAATGAATGAGCCGCCGGAGAACACCGCGCTGTTAAGCGCAGAGAATTTGTTGTCTCCGGTGGGGATAACTTTACCGAACCAAGGACGGAAAATTTCCTCGTGCTCTTTAAGTCCTTCGGCGGAGTTGCAGAAGATGACACCTTGTTTGGTGAGTTCTTCTTTGACGTTAGAGTAAGCGGCTTCCGAGTCGAACTGAGCTTCCACGCCAGCAAGGAACGCGCGCTCCTGTTGGGGAATGCCGAGCCGCTCGAAAGTCTCAAGCACATCCGCTGGCACGTCTTCCCATGAGCGCTTGGGTTTCTCGCCGTCCGAGAGATAATAGCGGATGACGTCGAAGTCGATGTTCTCCAAATCTTTAGTCGCCCAGTTAGTCGGCATCGGTTTATCCCAAAATACCTTGAGCGCTTTGTGGCGGAATTCACGGACCCAGTCGGGGTCGTTCTTCACGTCGGATATATAATCGACCGTGGCCGAAGTAAGACCCCGCCCCGCGTCGAATTTGTTGCGTTCGGGGAACGTGAAGTCGCCCTTGGTGCGGTCGATGTCGATCGCTTCGCGGGTTTCGGTATCGAGTAGGTCAGTGGTGTCGTAGGACATGGTGAGGAAGGTTTTAGTCGTTAAGCAAGTGCCGGTTCCTTGAGGAATTCGTAGCCTTTTTCCTCGAGTTCCAGGGCAAGTTCCGGGCCACCGGAGCGGACGATGCGGCCCTCGGCCATGACGTGGACGTGGTCCGGTTTGATATAGTCGAGCAGGCGCTGATAGTGGGTAATGAGGAGGAAGCCACGGTCGGGCGAGCGCATGGCATTGACGCCCTTGGCGACGATTTTCAGAGCATCGATATCAAGACCGGAATCAGTTTCATCGAGGATGACATATTCGGGTTCAAGCATCATGAGCTGGAGGATTTCATTGCGCTTTTTCTCACCGCCGGAGAAACCTTCATTCACGGCGCGGGCGGTGAACTTGCGGTCCATCTCCAACAGATCCATTTTCGAATAGAGATTCTTATAATAGGCGACGGCGTCGATTTCCTTACCCTTCGGCAAGCGGGCTTGGAGGGCGGCGCGGATGAAGTTGGCATTCGAGACGCCGGGAACTTCGGACGGGTATTGGAAGGCGAGGAAAATCCCGCCGCGCGACCGTTCGTCCACCGGCTTGCCGAGGATTTCCTCACCGTCTTGGGACACCGAGCCGGAGGTGACGAGGTAGCCATCGTGGCCGACGATCACCTTCGAGAGGGTGGATTTGCCAGATCCGTTAGGCCCCATGATCGCGTGGATTTCACCTTTCGGAATGTCGAGGGTGACGCCTTTGAGGATTTCGGTGCCGTCTGCTAGAGTGGCGTGGAGGTTGGTGATTTGCAGGCTCATTGAATGGGAAAATTTGAGATCGGAGATTTGAATTTGGAGATTAAATGCTGCCGAATTTGCCGCGGAGAGTGATTTCGACATCGTCGATCACGGCTCCGGGCGGGAGGTTGAGGACATCGGCTAGACTGGCACCCGGTTTGAAATCCACGTCGTGGATCACGCCGGTCACTTCATCGTGGAAATGGCCGTGCTCGCTGAGATTCGGGCAGTAGCGTGACGACTCGCGCTCGAAATTCACCTGCCGAATGATGCCGTGCTGGACGAGCGCTTCGAGGCAGTTGTAAACGGTCGCGAGCGAGATGTTCGGCAAGCGATCCTTGACCCGCATGAAGACATCATTGGCCGTGGGGTGGTTCCGCTGCTGCATCAGCGTGCGGTAAACTTCCTGGCGCTGACGCGTCATCCGGAGGCCGGAGATTTCTTCGGGAATCTCGATTTCGGCAAGAATTTCTGGGTTGGTGCTGACCATCGCGGCGGCAAACTAGAGCCACCGCGATCAATATCAAGAATTATTCCAATTACAATTCCGCGAAGTTTCTGGGTCCAAAACCCCGCCGTTGCGAAGGAACCTATTTTCTCCAGTAATACAACCATCGCTCGGAAACCGCCTTGTCGTGTTCGTCGCGCAGCTCGCAAGTCATGTCCATGTCGGCCAAATCCGCAGGAGGTTCGAGCACGAAAAACGCCCGCAACACTTGTGGCATATGGAGCTGCTGACTGCGCCCCAAGCCCGCCGGAAGATCATCGACGTTCGGCATACTGATGTCGGTTAGGCCGACATGAATGACCTTCACGGATTGCTGGTTCACGGTGACGATTGGGGTTAGTTTTGTGATATCGTCCCACTTCGGATCACCGACTTTGGCTTTTGGCTGAAGCGGCTTTGCGAAGTCGATCGTCATCAGCACCTGCCCCGGTTGTTGCACGGGGTTTCCAGAACGCGTCGCGCGGACCGCAAACAATCCGGACGGTGCCGGATCGCGAAGCCAGCGGAGACGATAGTGGAAGCGCGCGGTTTTCCCGCTCTCTAACATCGGCTGCGGTTCCCAGCCGAGAATGACGTTGTCGTTCGTTTCATCGATCGTCGGCATCTCGATCAAGTGCAGCTTTCCTAAATCAAAGCCCTCTAACGGCTCCACCCGCACGCTGGGCCGGTTGTGATAGCCCGCCTCGGTGTCCTGATAGGAAGAGAACGATCGGTCGCGCTGCACGAGTGCCCACGAGCGCGGTTTTTCCAAGGTGAATACACAATGCCGGAACTGGTCCTTGGTATGCTCTAACGGTCGATAGTGGAGATTTCCGCTGCCGAGTTCCATCAGCAGGCCGTCGCTGTCATGCACCTCCGGGCGGAAATCGTATGGCTTGGGATGGGTGCCTTCGCCGAACCAAAACATACTAGAGAACGGCGCGATGCCGAGCTGAGTCACCGGTCGGCGGAGGGTGATTTCCGCGACCACATCCATCACGGTCTCCGGTCCGGGAGTGATCGTGAACTGGTAAGCACCGGACACGCTTGCGCCTGTTAGTAGTGCGCACACGGTCATCGTCTTCGAATCTTTTTCGGGCTTTTCCAGATAGAATTCTGAAAAATCAGGGAACTCCTCCGGCACCCCCGGCAGGCCGCTGTTGATCGATAGCCCGCGCGCCGAGAGTCCATAGGGAGCGTCCTTCGGGATCGCCCGGAAGTAGCTTGCGCCCATGAAGACTAGAAACTCATCCATGTAGTCCGGCTTGTTCAAATGGGCGCGTGCCCGCCACCCTGCATAGCCGGGAGGTGGCTTGGTTCCGACAGGTACTATGAGCTTTTCATATAGAAAAAGGCTCTGGTCAAACTTGAGCGGGCGAGAGTTTCCAACAATCACCTCGTGGATGGCCACAGTCTTTTTGGTGGTCCATCCCGGGTGGAAGTAATCGATCGAAAACGGACCTTTCTCCGCCGCCCACAGGCCGGAATCCGTCTTGAAGCGGATCAGTCGATGCTCATCGTAAGTTAGATTTTTCCAGAAATCGGCGAGTTCCTGCTTCGGCTCGGCATAGGGAATCGTCGCCAGTTTCCGGGCCTTCGCGCAGAGCAAATCGAACGAGAAATCCTCCGCTGCGGAAAGCCCGGCAGAGCAAACAAGGAGGAAGCACCCGACGCGTGGAAGACGGAAATGGAATTGCATGACGCAGCCATGGCAGACATCCACGAGCTTGGCAATAGCGTGACAGGTCGCTGAATTTTCGTTAGAAATAGCATCATCTCCCTGCCCGCCGAGTCCGTTAGCCGCGCCAGTCGCCATCATACAGGACGCCTCAGCGGGCGTCTTCCCATGAATGGCCTGCCAGTTCCGCCTGACCCTGAGTGACTGAGCAATGCTAGATATTCGCCGTTAGGCAAACCCAGTTCATCACTCGTCACCGTGAATGTGCCGAACTCCACGAAATGATTTCCGCTGCCGCACGGCAGCGGCCTCCAAGTCATCGCCCCACTGTCGCCACAGCGCGAGTTCCGC
>JAYVEJ010000683.1:0-3124 GCA_043748885.1 Luteolibacter sp.
CATCGCCCTCTTCACCGGAATGCGCCAACAAGAGATCGACCGGCTAACACCCGGCGATATCACCATGGACGGGATCACCGTGCCAGCCACAAGCGCCAAGACGAAGCGCCGTCGATTCGTCCAGATGCCGGAGCCGCTCGCCTCATGGCTTGCCAGTTATCCCATTGGGGAATCCGTTACCCCGGCGAACTGGTCACGAAAGGAAAAAGCCGTCCGCAGATTGGCCGGGTGGAAGGTTTGGTCGGATCACGTTTGCACGATGGACTTCAATCCGGCGATGGATGCGTCGCCGCCCGCCGATCTGCCAGAGTGGCCACAGAACGCGCTCAGGCACACCGCCGCCACCGTCTCAATTGCGCTCGGCAAACCCATTGAGCAACTGACCTTCGAACACGGACACGTCGGCGGGCTAGAAATGCTCCGCAGGCACTACGTCGGCGCGATGCCGAAAGCCGAAGCACTAAAGATCTGGGCACTCAGGCCGGCGGCGAAAACGAATAAACAGGAAAAACAAATCACCCATCTGAAAATCGCATGAACGCCGAAGATATCGAAGCAGAGTTGGCCGCGAAAGAGGCATGGACAGCGGAAAATTGGAGCGTGAAGGGACTTCATGAAACCGCGATCCAAGCAATCCGCGCACTCTATGCTCGAACAGCAAACGGGGACGCCGAGGCCGTCCATTCGCTTGTCAGTCTGGCGAACTACATCACAGGGGCACTCGACTTTACGATGAAGCAAACGGATGATGCGTTGCCGGGATTTCAAGCCGTGAGCGAAGCGGCCGCAGATTCCTACCTATGGCCCGCTATAATTCCCTCAATGGAGGAAATGCGACCGCAGGCAGCGCAAGAATCCGTGCCGTTAGGACTTGGCTCGAATCTTGCCGTTAGAGCTGCAAAGCGCAAAGGCCGAGGGAAAACCCGCGCCTTCGTCAACGCTGGTCAAACGGGCTTTGCCTTCAACGTGTTTTGCAGTCTGGAGGAAAGACGGGCGGAAAACGGGCTTGCTGATTTTACGCTTGGATCGTTGCCCGATTGGATAGCCGCCGGTCGGGAGCTAGTGCTTTCGATGCCAGACCTTTTTCCTGACACGGTGGAAGTGAAAAGCGCCATCAAAGCGCGGATTTCCATGCAGGGACAGGCCGAGGAACCCGCCCGGAAACACGTCATCGAAAAGCGGTTGAAAGAGGGATTTCGGCAGTTGCTCAAGGGTTGAACTTTTAAACGGCTTTTAAGGTTCACGGGTTGTTTCGCCAGCGGGCGAAAAATGGAAAGATTAGGCGTCGTTATGACAAAAGACGCCACCGCAGAAAAACTGGAGACGCCGCGAGAAATTGCCGCCGTCATCCGCACTACACCGCAGACGGTGTTGAACTATCACCGGGCCGGGATCATCCCCGCCCGCATCAATGTCGGCCGCGTTATCCGATTTGACCGCGCCGAGGTTCTCGCCGCCCTAACCGCTCACAGCAAGAAGGGAGGAAGCAAGCTATGAACCCCGACGACCGATGCGAATCAGGCCGCGAACCGCTCACAGAGATTGAGCGACTTCTAACCAAATCCCAACGCCGGACCGTCACAGTGGAGGAACACCTCCATTTTCAGCGATCAATCGTCACCGATAGCCAAGGCCGCGATGAAATCGACCAAGCGGGCGGCGACGATGCTGCGGCGGATCCCATCCTCGATCGCATTCCGCAGCACCGGGCCAAGCACAAGGTCCGTGGCGTTCTTGGCATCCTCGATCAGCTCGACAAGGCAAACACTAACAGGAGGTTCACCCACTGATGAAACGCTTTACTGAAACTACCAAGTGGACGGTAAACCCATGGTTCCGTAAGCTCCCACCTCATCTCAAATGTCTGTGGCAGTTCCTAGTCGATTCGTGCGATGCCGCTGGCGTCATTGAACCAGACTGGGAATTGGTATCGTTTCAAATCGGGGAAAAAGTTGTTCCCGATGATTTGAAATCCTTCGGCGAGCGAGTCGAAACCCTCCATAACGGCAAGGTGTTCATCGTTGGATTCATCGCCTTCCAATACGGCGAGCTGTCCCCTTCCTGCAAGCCACACACACCAGTTTTTAAATCACTTCTAGCGAATGGAATCGAAAGGGTATCCAAAGGGTATCCAAACCCTTTGGATACCCTTGAGGATAAGGATAAGAATAAGGAAAGGGAAAAGGATAAGGATAAAGAGGAGCCATCTGCTAGGAAATCGAAAGCCCGTGGAACGCTGGAAGAGCTGAAAGCATTCGCCGTGGAGATCGAACTCCCGCCATCCGATGGGGAAGCGATGTTTTTCAAATGGGAAGGCAACGGGTGGAAAAATGGCAGCAATTCGGTGAAGGACTGGAAGGCGACCATGCGGTCGTGGAAGGCATCAGGCTATCTGCCGTCCCAAGGTCAGAAAGGCCCGGTCAAGTCCGCACCGGCGGGAACCGTCATGGTCAACGGGAGGGCTTTCAAATCATGAGCGCCGAACACGACATCCGCCGCGCCTATCCTCACGCCGTTGGCCCGGAAAAGGCCGTGCTTTCGATCCTGCTCCAATACCCGGAGATGCTCAACGAAGCGTCCGCGCTGACAGCGGAACATTTCTACCTGCCAGGGCATCGCATCATCTTCGAACTCATTCATGAACTCGCGGCGGCCGGCAAGCCCATCGAACTCGTTTCATTCATCCAATGCCTGATTGATCGCGGCAAGCTGGAGAGTGTCGGCGGACCGGCGGCACTTGCCGACGTTCACAACTATCAGCCGTCCACCGGGAGCTTCCAGACCCATCTCGGAATCCTAACCGACAAGCTCGCCCGTCGCATGACGATTGCGGCGGCGAGCGAAATGGAGCGCGTGGCATATGAGGGCGACGATGCAGCAGAGATCCTTGACGCTACCTCCGCGCCCATCTCTGCGATTCACGACACCTTGACCGCCACAAGACCGGCGAGGAGCACCAAGGCAGTGCTGAGCGCCTGCATTGAGCGATTCCAACTCCTATGCACCGGACACGCGGACCCGATGGGCATCGAAACCAGCCTGTTTGAAATTAACCGCCGGTTTCGCGGCCTCCACCCCAAGCAGACCGTGGTTATTTCCGCCTACCCGGCTGGCGGCAAAACGA
>JAYVEJ010000684.1:0-3124 GCA_043748885.1 Luteolibacter sp.
ACCCGCGCCCGGATCTCAATGGAGCAAATGGGCGTGGCCCATCTTGCCGACCGGGCTTTCGGCGCGCTCTCGTCCGGCGAGCGGCGGCGGATTCTCATCGCCCGCGCCTTGGTGCATGAGCCGCAAGTGTTAGTGCTCGACGAACCCTCGACTGCGCTGGATTTCGCCGCTGCCATCACCCTCACCCAGATGCTGCGCGCATGGCTCGCCGCGGATCTGGATCTGATTCTGGTGACCCATCATCCCGGCGAAATCCCGCCGGAAATCCAGCGCGTGATCCTGTTGCGCGATGGCCGGGTTTTCGCCGATGGCCCCAAGCGCGAGATCCTCACCGCCGCCCGCCTGAGTGAACTCTATCAAGTCGATCTAACGCTTAACTGGTCCGCCGGCTGGTGCGACCTGCGGCCGGGGTGATTTATGAAAGTGGCTGGAGCGTCCCGCGCCAGTCCGTTGTCCGAGCGTCCCCGCCCGGACTGGAGATGCGGGAGGCGAGACGCGCCAGCCACTCTCCGGGCCTAACGCATCTGCCGGTCGAGAAAATCAATCGCCGCGTCCACCGAGCCGCCGGGTAATAAAAATGCGGCGATGTGATCGCGGCCCTCGATCCAATAGGTCTCGTGTGGCACTCGTCGTTTCTCTAACGCAGCAATCATCTCCAGTGCATGTTCGGGCCGGACCAATTGGTCGCGGGTGCCATGGTAGATAAACATCGGTGGGCTGTTGGCGGTGACGTAATTTACTGGCGAGGCTTCCTTGAACCGCTGCGGGATTTGCTGCTGCGTGCCGCCGAGAAACTGCGGCACAAGATCGCCGCCTGGATAGAATGTCAGATCGCTGGGCGCACCGCCTGCGACGATTGCGCGGATGTGCGAATTCTCTGGCCCTTCGATCAAGCCTGTTAGCGCGGCCAGATAACCGCCGGCCGAGTAGCCGAATGTCGCGATGCGGTCGGGATCGATCCCATTTTCCGCCGCGTGCGCCCGCAGCCATTTCACCGCCTCTTGTAGATCCTCGACCGGTGCCGGATAGATCCAACGCGGTGCCAGACGGTAGGTCACGTTGAGCACCACATACCCGCGTTTGGCCAGTTGGGTGGCGATGGGAGTCATCTGCCAGCGGCCGTCCTTACCGGTCCAGCCGCCGCCATGCACCAGCAGCACCGCGGGCGCGAGTTGCGTGGCTTGAGGCCGATAGAGATCACCCAATACCGGCACCGGCCAATTTTCCGGCGTGTAAATGATGTTGCGAGTGACCGTGTAGCCGTGCTTCACCGCAGTGGTTTGGCGGCGATCTATCATGCCGATGGGATTCACACAGCCTGCGAGAAGCGCCACCAAGGGCATAACTGATGAAATAGGAAAGCGCGGCATCGGCAGCAGTTTAGCGAGGAATCGAGAAACGCAAACGGGCGTGCGTCCTCGCCAAAAAGGGCGGAACGCCGTGGGCGTTGAGGGTCCGCGAAGTCGTGGCTGCGCTTTCCCCTTAAAGCTGGCATCGGGGGATGGGATGGTTAGCGTCGATTCCAGACCCTGACCTGCAATGCCATCCGATCCTTTCGCTGAATTTTTCGACTCGCCTGATTTGTGGACGGTGTTTGCCTCGGGTCTATCCGAAGGGCGGCTGACGGCGGCGGAAGGGCCACGGGGGAAAAAGGCACTGCGGCTGGATTACGATTTCCATGACGGCGGCGGATTCATCGCGGCACGGCGGGAAATTCAGTTCCGACTGCCGGACACGTTTGAGATCCAGTTCTGTCTGCGCGGCGAGGGACTGCCTAACAACGTCGAGTTCAAGCTGACCGACCCAAGCGGCGCGGATACTTGGCGGCACCGGCGGGAGAATTTTCAATTGCCCAAAGAGTGGGCCGGGGCGCGGATTCGCGAACGGGATTTGCCGTTCGCATGGGGACCGGCAGGCGGCGGTGCGCCGACGGTGGTCGGGGCAGTCGAGCTGGTGATCGCTGCGGGCGAGGGCGGCAGTGGCAGCGTGTGGTTTTCCGACATTTCGTTAGACGACCAAACTTTGTATTTGCCGAAGGAGGTCACGGCATCGAGCCACCTGCCTAGCAGCTTCCCGGGATCGGTGTTTGAGACAGGATCGCCTAGCGGGTGGCAGGCGGCGGCAGACGATGCGGCGCCGTGGTGGGCGGTGGACTTCGGTCGCCAGGTGCGCTTCGGCGGGCTGGTGATCGCGTGGCCGCTGCCGCTGCTGCCACGGAGTTTTGAGATCGAAATTTCCACCGACGGAGAAACCTGGAGCCGGATCTATCAGGCGACTCATGCGTTGGGCGCGCGGAGTCACATTCCGGCGTGTTGTGCGGAAGCTCGGCATCTGCGGGTGAATTTCCGCAATCAGGAATCCGCTGCGCTGGTCTCGCTGGAACTGCGGCCGGATGCGTTTTCCCACACGCCGAATGAGTTCATCCATGCGGTGGCGCGAGATTTTCCGCGCGGCTGGTTTCCCCGCTACTGGCACCGCGAGCAGTCATACTGGACGCCGGTGGGCAGCGCGGAAGGCCGCCGCCGAGGGTTGATTAACGAGGAGGGCTTGGTGGAGGTGGACGAGGCGGGATTCTCGCTGGAGCCGTTTTTGCTGATCGGTGGCAAGCTGGTCACATGGGCAGAGGCGGAAATCGGGCTTTCGCTGGGCGCGGGAGGTGCGCCGTATCCGGTTGTCACTTGGCAGCTAGATGGAGTGACTTTGGTGATACTCCCATGGGTGGAGGGTGCGGGCGATGGGCTGGTGCTGCGGACGACCTATCAGGTGGACAACCGCTCCGGCCATGACGTGCGGTTAGCAGTGGCGGTGCGGCCATTTCAAGTGAATCCGCCGTGGCAGGCGTTCCGCGATCTCGGTGGACGCAGCCCGATCCGGCAGATCCGCTGCGACGGCGGCGGGATCCGCGTGGATCAGCGGCGGGTGATCCCTAACCGCCGGCCAGACGCGCAGGGTGCGGCTGCATTTGAGGAAGGCGGGGTGTTGGAGTTTCTGGCGCGGGGTGAAGTGCCGCCGCGGGATGCGGTGGACGATGATTCCGAGCTGGCATCGGCAGCGATGCTGTGGGACGTGCCGCCGGAGGGTGGGCACTTCGAGGTCACGGTCTCGGTGCCATTTTTCGAAAATG
>JAYVEJ010000685.1:0-8207 GCA_043748885.1 Luteolibacter sp.
CCGTAGTTGGTGTCATCGGACGGGCCATCGAAGTTACCCATGAATCCGCCCTCGAGATAGCCCGAGAACTTGTAAGGCGACTCCGCAGCGGCGGGAGGCTTGGGTGCCGATTCCGGCTCACCTGCATTCGCTGGAAACGGACTCAGAAGAAATCCCGCCGCCAAGATGTTCGGGACAAACTTGGAGTGGGTGGGCTTGAATGGATTTTTTGTAGGTATCATGGTTGGTGCTTGGAGTTGCATTGCTACTTGGATGGGCGGCCTTGCCTTTCTAAACAATCCGCGAAGATGGATCTTCGCGGGTGTTAAGACCGCCATGGCCGAAAAGCAGATGCCGGGCCAACACGAAATGGCTTTATTTCACAGCGCGGGATCCTGCCGCTGTCGCAGGGAGGGAAAGCGTCAATCTTCAGGAAACTTTTGTGACCCGACAGTTGGAAAAAACGTGCCATTTGCTTCCGAGTCGATAGGTCTCGTTCCGCTATGAGCGACAGTCCTCTGACCATCGGAATTGATTTTGGCGGTACCACTGTGAAAATGGCGGTCGTTTTTCAAAGTCACATCATTGACCACGCGCCGCCCATCGCCACCCAAGAGTTTCACGGTCATGAGGATCTCATCGAGGCGATGGTCCGCGTCGTCGAAGATTTGCGGGCGAGGCATCCGGCGGTCGTCGCAGTCGGCGTCGGTATGCCAGGATTCATCAACTTCGAAAAAGGAGCGGTTTATAATCTAACCAACGTCCCCGGTTGGGAATCGGTCCCGCTCAAGAAAATCCTTGAAGAGAAAATCGGCCTGCCGGTGGTGGTGGACAACGACGCGAACTGCATGGCCTACGCCGAGTGGAAATGCGGTGCCGGCCGCGGCTTCCAGCACATTGTCTTCATGGCGCTCGGCACCGGCGTCGGCGGAGCCATCATCGCCAATGGCCAGATGGTCCGTGGTGCTTGCCACGGCGCGGGCGAGATCGGCCAAACCTCTATCAACTATCGTGGCCGGCCCGGTCATTATGGAAACTTGGGCGCCCTCGAAAAATACGTCGGCAATGGCGAAATCACCGCCACTGCTAGAGACACCTACACCGCAGCCGGCATCCCCAAGCCACTCGAGGAATGCACGCCCGCCGCGCTCGCCGCTGCCGCCCACCGGGGCGATCCCATCGCGCTCGCCCAGTGGGAAGATATCGGCAGGAAATTGGCCACCGCCGCCATGAACTGCTGCTGGCTTCTCAACCCCGAGGCCATCGTCATCGGCGGCGGCGTCGCCCGCGCGGGCGAACTCCTTTTCAGACCCTTCAAAGAGCACCTCTTCGCCCAACTCTCCGGCCCGTTTAAAGACCACCTCATGGTCCTCTCCGCCGCCTTCGGTCATGAAGCTGGCACCATCGGAGCCGCCGCTCTCGCCCGCGAATTCGTCTCCGCAAGCCGCTGATCTGGGCATTCCTGCCTGTTCTTCCCGCGCCGCAACCGGCATTTGATTTCACCCTCATCCAGCTTAGGAATCTAACTTCATGAAAACTCCATCCCTCCTTGATCGCCGCCAGTTCGTTAAACTCGGCACCCTCGCCGCCTCCGCCGCCTTCCTCCCCAATTCCGCCAAGGCTGAAACGACCGCCATCACGTTGCCCCCCTTGCCCTACGCGTTCGATGCCTTGGAGCCACACATCGACGCTCTGACAATGGAGATCCATCACGGCAAGCACCACGCCGCCTACATCAACAACCTGAACACAGCGCTGGGCTTGAATCCGTTTGCGACGTCCGCTCCGGGGGCAAACCCCAACCACGCGATTGCCGCGAATCTGGACCTCGCCAAACAGCCGTTAGACAAGCTCCTTGCCGACCTCCCCGCCGTCCCGGACGAAACCCTCCGCACCACCCTCCGCAACAACGGCGGTGGTCATTGGAACCATGATTTTTTCTGGAAAACCCTCGCTCCCGCGGAAAAATCCGGCAAGCCCTCCGCCGCTCTAGCAGCCGCCATCGACTCCGCCTTCGGCTCGGTGGATGCCTTCAAAAAATCCTTCGGCGAGGCCGCCACCAAGCGCTTCGGTTCCGGCTGGGCCTGGCTCATCCTGCAAGACGGGAAACTCAAGATCACCAGCACGCCTAACCAGGACAACCCCGCCATGAAGGGCATCGTCCCCGCCGCCGATCTCGGCACCCCGCTGCTAGGGCTCGATGTCTGGGAGCACGCCTACTACCTCCACTATCAGAACCGCCGCCTCGACTACATCGCCGCCTGGTGGAACATCGTCAACTGGCCCACCGTTTCCCAGCGCTTCGCCGCCTGAGTCTAAGGCGCGGGGACGTCTCGTCCCCGCGCACCGCAGTGGATTTTACCCGGCCGTCCCCGGGCCGTTGACCCCGGGCTGAGGGATGGTACGCCGTTGGCACGGGAGAGGGGCGCACTGATGGTAAAAGGCATGTCCATGGGTCGCGTTCAGACAGTCATCGTCACGCCCATGACTCCCATGCTGGCGGTGCCCCCCGCTAGAGGCAAACCCGCCCGGACAAGGAACAGGCTGACGGCAATTTGTGGAAGCGAATCCGTCTTAACACCGGCAAACCCACCGGGATATATCCGAATTAAATACTCATTTTCATTCTCCGTCTTTGTGAAACCTTTGCCGCAGGTGGATGTGGTTTTGAAGATATTCATTTTTCGAGGCGAACAGTGTGATTCGCGTGTACCGGCAACTCACCAGATGTAGAGAGTTCTCTCTATATCTGGTGATGACTCTGCATTTAGAGAGGTAGCGTGGGAGGAGCGGAAGCGGGAGGGCCGGGTTCCGCGTCGTCACCGGGACCGTGGCCGGCATCGACGCTGACGCGGCCGCCGTGGTCGCTGCCGGCGAACTGGAGGACGAGGTCGCCGAGATCGCGGAGGTCGTCGAGGAGCGCGGCGGTGTCGGTCTCGACTTTCTTGAGGAGGGTGCTGCGGTTGACGATCTGCCGCGGGGGTCGTTGATGAGTCCGTCGAAGTCGGTGATGGCGGTGCTGAGAATGGCGATGCGGGCGGCGGTGGCAAGATCGCGAATGGCGGTGGCTTGGTTGACGAGGTCGCGGTTGCGGAGTTTGACGATGTCGGATTTGGAGAAATCGACCTTGCCGCGGCGGTCGAGATCGCCGGATTTCTTGAAGTGAACGGCAAGGGCGCGGGCGATGCGCAGGGCGGTTTCCCTACCACGCTAGGGCCTTTCCAGACTGCGCCTGGCGATTTCCCGGCTGCGGCGGGCGTTTCTGGAGTGCATGGGGTGATTTTCTGGATGTAAATGGGCGTTTCGCGACTGCGCGGATGCGTTTCTCCGCGAGAAATTGGCGTTTCCGGAGTGCGTGAGGCGGTTTCCTTAAAAGAAGATTTCGGCGAAGCTATGCATAGGCTGCAGTTTGACCATTTCGCGGCCGAGGGTTTTGACGATCCGCCAACCGCCCGCCATCGTGCCGGCATAAATCATTTTCAAATAGCCGACGACGGGTGGGTCGGCGCGACCTTCGAGTTCCTGCATCTTGTCGTTTTGCGCCTTGATGTCCTAGGCAATTGCCCTTGAGTAGGCGCATGATGGTCCCGTTTTTGCCAGTGCTGTTGGCCCTCGTCATGATGGCGGATTTGCAAGGACGCGAGCCGCCGGAATCCCCGCAGATCCATGATGACCGGCGGGTGACGTTCCGTTACGAAGATCCGAGCGCCGATAGCGTGAAACTTAAGGGAATCCTCCGCACGATGGTGGACATGAGACGCGGTGCCAAGGGCGTGTGGTCGGCCACCGTCGGGCCGATGGATCCCGGACTTTATGACTACAGTTTCATGGTCGATGGCGAGCAGGTGATCGACCCATCCAACCCCGCAGTGATGCCGGAACAAAACCCGGACACCAGCTCGCTGGAAATCATCACCAGCACGCCCTTGTTCTATCAGTGGCGGGATGTGCCCCACGGCACGGTGCATTTGCAGAGCTATTTTTCCCCGTCGCTCAAGCGTCTGCGGCGGCTGCGCGTTTACACCCCGCCGGGTTACGAGAAGGAATCGGCCCGCCACTATCCGGTGCTCTATCTGTTTCACGGCACCGGCGATACTGAGGCCACTTGGACGGAGTTCGGGCGGGCGCACCTCATTTTGGACAACCTCATCGCCGATGGTAAAGCCGTGCCGATGTTGTTGGTGATGCCGGACGGACACGCGGATTTGCAGGAGGAAGAGGGCGATCATAAGGCAAACTTCGTCAAGTTTGAGGCGGACGTGTTAGGCTCAGTGGTGCCGCTGGTGGAGGCCATTTACCGCACGATTTCCACGCCCGCCGGTCGCGCCATTAACGGTCTCTCGATGGGTGGAATGCAGGCGTTAGAAATCGGCATCAATCACCCGCAAACGTTCGCCTACATCGGCGGGATGAGTGCCTACGTCCCGATGGCCGATGAGTTGATCGCGGCGGGACTTAAGAACGAGAGCCTAAATGACGAGGTCAAGCTGCTGTGGATTTCCATCGGCAAGGACGACTTCTTGCTCAAGGACGCGCGGCGCTTCCGGGCGCTGCTCCAGAAACACGGCATCCACCTAACATGGACCGAAACTCCGGGCAGCCACGAGTGGCCGGTCTGGCGTAACTCGCTGCGTGACTTCGCGCCGTTGATCTTCCGTGGCCCAGAAAATGCCGGGGCGGCGGAACCGCCTTGAGGCAACTGTCTCGACCTTGGGAAGGTCTGCGCTGGACTCACTCCGGCTCGGCTGGCGGCTCCTCGATCGGAGCCGGCGTGCGACCGTTGTTTTCCAACAGAATGAAGACTTCGTTCTGCACCGCTTCGATGTCGCTGAGTGAGATGTCCGGGTCTTTCACGATGAAGACCTCGCCCGTTTTACGGTGCTCGTAAACGCGGAGGATGCCGGTGGGAGTGCGCTGGCTGTCGGTCTCGCGGAGGAGCTTCTGGCGCTCTAACATCACGGCGAGGATGAAGCGGGCGTTCTCGGTGTGGTCCTCATCTTCCTCGACGAGACGCTGGAGGATTTCCTCGGCACTGAGTTTTTCCGCAGCGAGTGCGGCCTCGTTGTTAGGAGCGACGGTGTAGGTGGTGCGCCACGAGGAAAATGGCGCGTCGCCCGTTTCCTGATAGGACTTCCAGCCGTCCACGCCGTAGTCGCGGCGGAGGTAGCCGCTGGATTCCGGATCGGGAAACAGCGCCGTCACGATGGTCTCGCCATCGACGAAAGCACGCTGAGTGGCGGCGCACTCGCGGCCGCGGGAACGGACATGCCAAGGTTCAGCGAGGGCCATGGGAGAGCGGTGGGTTAATCATTTCCGGGAAGCAGCTTGCGTAAAATCAGATAGATCGGTTGGCCGGTGATCCGGCGGCGGAATAGATAGAGACCGAGCAGGGCGAAGGCAATGTTAGGCAGCCAAGCGGCGACTGCCGGACGCAGCGTGCCAGCCTCGCCCAGCGCCAGTGAAATACTCGCGAAAAGCAGCATCAACGCGGACAACACCACCGCCAGGAAGACGCCGCCACCCGTGCCACGGCGGGAAAAATGAATTGCCAACGGCGTGGCTAATAGCACAGTGACCATGCAAGTGAAGGGCAGCGCCCACCGGTAATGCCACTGCGTGAGATACGGCGCGGGATCGGCGAAAGGGCCACGCCGAGTGTTCGCCTGGAGCCAACTTTCGAGATCTGGGATGCCGAGATTGGCAGCGCTGAGGCCGGGCTTGATGAGCTGCCACGGAGTTTCCGGCCAGGTGTCGATGACCAGCGGCTCGGCATGAGTTTCAAACACTGGCGGCGAGTTGAGCGGGAAATTTCCGACCAGTGGCTGCTCGAACGTCCAGCGGTGGGCGGTGCGATCCCACGACGCGTGCTTGGCATAGAGCCGACTTTCTAACGTCTTGTCAGCGCGGGTGGTGGTGACCTCCACGTCGGTCAGCGGCTTGCCCTTGTGATAGTCCTTGGGGAAGGTGCCGATCTCCCACAAGCGCCGGTCGGCACGATTCCGATAGAGTACGTTAGGGGCTTTGATCGGCACCTTGCCGCCTGCTTCGTCCAGAATTTCATCAATGCGGCCCTCGGCGTTAGGTGCCCAGTGATAGTTCAAGCCGAGGCTCAGCAGGCTGAAAAACAGCCCGGCGATGATCAACGGCAGGGTGATGCGGACCACGCTGCGCCCGGCCTGGATCATCGCGATCACTTCACGGGTGCCCGAGAGTTTCCCCAACGACGAGAGCAGGGCTAATAGCAAACTGAACGGCAGCAGCAGCAGCAGCACGGCGGGCGAGCGGATGCCATAAAAGGTCACCACCGTGAGCAGGATGTTCTTGGAATCGCGGAAGTCCGAAATCCGGTTACCGATGTCCATCAGCAGCCAGATGACCGTCAGCGCGGCGAGGCAAACACAAAAAATCCCGGCGAACTGGCGGGCGATGTAGCGGTCCAAAGTGCCGCCAAGGGTGTAGGCCAACCCTGCGAGCGCCGGCAAAAAGCACAGCGCCGCGAGGATCATCGGCCGTGCCTGGTGGGCTTGCACATCAGAATCCGGGAAGCCGATGAGCTGCTGTCTAACGGCCTCCGTTTCCGCAGGGATCAGCACCGCGCAAAGCGCCGCCCCCACGGCGGCAAGCGCCAAAGGCAGCAGAAATCGCAGGAAGTGGGTGCGAAAAAAATTCATAGACCAAGCCGCAAAGCGCAGACACTGGCGGCGACCGGGGAGGGGTGTCGAGTGTGATTCACTGGCAGTGCCATTGTCCGGTTCATCAGACTCCCGCCTTGTGGGCCGATGGACCATCCGCAGCGGTGGCGGCTCACGAGATGGAGCCACTTTTGGCGGCACCGCGCCCTTTCCAAATGATAGTGGGTGAGGGGAGATCTCCGCGCCATTTTTCACGGATGAAACGACTGCGGCGGGGTTCCTCAGTGCAGATCAGCCGCTCCACCTCGCAGGGCGTCCGGCAAGTCACCGACCTCGGAGCCCGGCTGCGAGCCTCCAGCGCCTTCATCCCGCCCACCGCGAGACCCCGAACCCGAACTGCCTACAAAGCTCCGCCACTGTAAAATGACCCCTCCCCGCCAAACTCACAAACTGCTGTTTTTGTTCCATCAATGACATATATTTCCAAGGCATCCGCCCAGTTAGATGTGTAACCCATCTTCCCGGTCAACTTGTAACCCATGGGGTCAATTCATACCAATTTTCAGGTTGCTTGCTTGCCGAGCGAGGCGGCCACGCGAGCCACCTTGCGCAGTTTAACACTCGGAGATTCGGAACCACGGCGAGTTGTTGAATGAATTTTGGAGCGCGAAATTTATTTCGCGAGTCTGTTCTTAAATCGTCAATATTCGTTCAATCAATGAGTTTCCTGACGGAGAACCGTTTCTCGATCATTTGGTCGGATCCGACCAAATGATCATCATTTCTTCAAAACCGAAACCGATTAACCAACGCGGAATTTCTTGAAAAATCCGCGTTGGTTAATCCGATAGGCTCTGACCGAGACAGATGCCTTTTTGAGGCCTTTGCGGGTGTGGATACCGCTTGCGTTGAGGCCGCCGTAGAGGCCCATGTAGCCGTGGTTTTGGAAAATGGCGTAGTCGAGCGGTTCGATGACTCCGGCGTCCTTCGCCGCCTCGGCGAGCTGGGTGTTGTGCGTTGTCAGTTCGGAACGGATGGCGAGACGGCGCTGTTCTTCCAGCTCCTCATCGCTCAATTCCTGCTGCCGGGTCTGGCTGGCGAAGTAGGTTTGCCCCTGTGCGACGATTTCCTTGGCCGGATCCGCGTTCTGGATAGCGAGGTAGCAGGCGTAGTGCGACATCATCACGGATTTCACCGCACGTTGGCCGCCCTTGCCGATTCCGATCATATCGGTGACCTCACCGAAATGATCCCCCATCCGCTGGCCGCTGTTGAAACAGGCGGTGCGGGCGGATTCGATGACGGACGGGAAGTTCCGGTAATCGGCGTCGCCGAGCAGCATGGCGAAGTCCCGGCTGGACCAGAACTCGTTGCCCGCCGAGTTCGTCCGGCGGATCGCTTCGAAGGGGGGGATTTCCTGGCTCATGGCGGCGGTTCGTGGATGAATGTGGTGGAAAAATCAGGCGCTGGCTCCCCGGACCAGCGCGATTTCCCCGGGCGTCAGGCCGTAGAGGCGGAAGACGTGGCTGTCGATCCGCCCTTCCAATTCCTTCACCGTCGGGGTGCAAGACAAAAAAGTTTCACAGCCCTGATATT
>JAYVEJ010000686.1:0-8195 GCA_043748885.1 Luteolibacter sp.
GGCTTCCGGCGTTTTTCGGAGGGCTGGGTTGGGGAACCATGTCGAGGACGCGCTCGCCCCAGATGCCGGGTTGTTGGAGTGTTTTGGCGAGCCGGGAAAAGGAGTCGTATGGCATTCCAAATTGTTGCCAATCCTGCCGCGCCCGGAGGGCCCAGCGGATTTGAGTGGAAGCGCCTTTGTGGAGAATGCGGACGACCGACTCGCACCAGTCCGGGGGTAGAGGTTCGACTGAATTCAGGGTGTTGGCACCGAGGCATGGGGCGGAGTTACCAATTGATACCATTTGGTCAAGTGGTGTTTTGCTACGCGGTTGCGGCGAGTTTGACGGAAAGACTTGGAGCCGATGTTCTCTCCAGTGCGAGGTGCCCAAGTTAGCCAAGCGCCGTTGCCTCTCAAACAATATAACTGTTCGGTGTTCATCATGTCACTTAACTTCACGTCATCTTCGGGCATTTGATTACTATAATAACCGGCTTCGTTACAAGGCCAGATCGGCTTTTGGACGGGGAGTAGAACTTCACGAAGGGATTCTCCGGTTCAGCAAGTCATTCATTTGGTGAACTTCGATCCCTACTAGCAGAGCGGTCCCGACAGTCCATGCACCACCGACAGGCGTCTTGAGATTGAAGATTCTTTAGCCATGAAAAGGCGCAAAAACCCACGAAAAGTTGAGAAGACGAGCGTTCGCAAATGTTGTGAATTTTCACGGGGTTGAGTCGGCGGGGCATTCTGCTTTTTGTGCTCTTTCGTGGCTAAGTTCCAGATCGCTCTCTATCTGCGCAGATGGGGTCCTGAAAGCGGATTGACGAAACGATCGTGAGCGGGAAACTCACGCCATGCTCCAAACCGCCATCCTCAATCCCGCGCTGCTCGATTTATTAGCTCGTGTCCGTCACACCAACACACTGGTGATCGCCGACTGGGCGTTTCCTTATTGGCCGGAAATCGAGACGGTCGATCTGTCTCTAACGCGCGGAATCCCCACAGTGCTCGACGTGCTGGACTTGCTAACACCCGTTTTTAAGATTGGGCGAATCTGGCAGGCGGATGAGTTTGTGACTTCTAACACCGAGGAGATCGTCGCCCGCTTCGCGAAGTCCTTTGGGAAAATCCCGCTGACCCGCGAGGCTCACGTCGATTTCAAGAAACGGGTGCCTCAGGCGATCGGCCTGATCCGCACGGGCGACGCGACGGCGTATGGCAATCTCATTCTCGAGTCCGAGTGAGCGATGAAGGCCGGCGTTACGAGGGGTGTCGGGCGAGAAGTTGGGTGGAGGCGGCAGGCTGCGAGGATGACATCACGACCCACAAAGCCGCGGCCAAGAAGTGATGATAGGTCTTCATCATACCCCTGAATTTGCCCAGCATTCATGCGCTCCTTGAAGTCCCGCCCGCGGTGGACTTTCAGGGAATCGGCCCGACCGGCGGCAGGTGAGGAGGGCGTTTCCACTGCATGAGTAAATTCGCGGCGAGGATCAGCGAGCCGCCGACGAGGAGCGTGTTAGACATCGTTTCATTATCATAGCGACTGCGGATGAAGCCACCGAGCAGGCTGGGGAGAAACAGCACGAAGATGGCGGTGAAGACTGGCTCGCTGGTATAGATGAGACCGGCTTCGGTCGCAGAGACTCGTGGCTGCCAGATGTTCATGATGAGATACGCCCCCACTGAACAGAAGAGGGCAAGTGAGCCTATCAGCACGAATGCTTGGATCGAGGCACCCGCCGTGAAGCAGCTCGTTAGAGTGGGGGCCGTTAGCAAAGTGGGTGGCAAGAGGAGTAGGGCAATGCCGAGAAACATGACGAACGTGACGGGTAGCCCGCGGTTTCCCCGGCACCGTGGGTTCTCTAGCGCGAGGATTTGGAAGGTGAATAGGAAAGCCGCGCCCAAGGTTTCGATTTCGCCGCGCCCGAGCTTAAAATGATCGGGCCGCAGCCCGGAAAGGATGGCCCCGCCAGTGAGGACTAACAGGGTGGACAGGATCACCCGCGTCGCGGGTCGTTTGCGCAGCCGCAGGCAAGCCCACAGCGGCAGGATGATGCAGTAGGCTTGTGTTAGAAATGCCGAGGTGGACGCGTCGGTGTAGGCGAGCGCGTCGGCTTGGAGCGCCATGGCGGCTCCGCCCCACAGCGCAAGGACGAGGCCTTGGCGGACTTCGTGGCCGGTCGGGCGCCGCCGCCCGATGATGAATGGCACGAGCATCAACCCGGCGAGTGCAAACCGAGCCACCTGCATCCACGCGGCGAGAAACACGCTACTCACACCTGGCAAGCGGGTGCTTTGCTCCAGGTGCAGTGCCTTGATCACGGGAAAACTAACTGCCCACAGGACGCACGCGAGGATGAGGAGGAGAACGGGCATGGCGGACTGAACCCAAGCGGCGTTTCGCGGCGCGGGCAAGCCGGGATAGGGATCCCGCGAAATTTCACGCTTTCTTCATTGGCAATTCACAGGCGCGGTCTCAAATCCACTCATGCCCCGCGTCCTACTGGTAGAAGATGAACCGGCGATCGCCGACACGCTCGTGTATGCGCTCGGCACCGAGTGTTTCGAGGTCGTCCATGCGCTGACCGGCGCGGATGCCCTTGCCGCCGCCGAGCGGGAAGCTTTTGATTTCGCCATTCTCGACATCGGCTTGCCAGACATGACGGGCCTCGATGTCTGCCGCCGCCTGCGCGAAAAGTCAGCCATCCCGGTGCTCTTTCTAACCGCCCGCGACGCGGAGGTGGACCGCATCCTCGGCCTCGAGCTGGGCGGCGACGACTATGTGACCAAGCCATTTTCTCCACGCGAAATCGTCGCGCGGGTGCGGGCGATCTTGCGCCGCTCGCAGACCCAAGTCCCCTTGCCGCAGGCTCATCCGTTTCCGGGAAACGGGAAAATCCTGCATCACGACAGTTCCGCGATGCGCATCCACTGCCACGGCGAGGCGCTCGATCTAACGGCCCACGAATACAAGTTGCTGCTCGTGCTGCTAGAGAAACCCGGCCGCGTTTTCACTCGCGACCAATTGCTCGAACACGCTTGGCAGGATCCCGGTGCCGTCACGGACCGCACCATCGACGCCCACATCAAGTCCATCCGCGCCAAGCTCCGTCTCGTCCGCGAGGGGGCGGAGGAATTGATCCAAACCCGCCGCGGCTTGGGCTATCTGCTTTCCCTGTAGTGTCATGCGTTTCACCCGGGTCACCCTGTTTTTCATCGCCTTCATCATCACGCTCGGGTTCTATCAGCTTGCGCTGCATTTCCTGTCCGAGGTCGAGCCGCAGACGTTTCAAGCCACCGAGGAAGTCATGGTGGACACCGCGAACCTGCTGGCGGAACTCGTCGGGAAGGATGTCCATGACGGCAATTTCAAGGCGGATGATCTGCGCCAAGCCTTCGCCGGTGCCCACGGGCGGGTGCTGGAGGCGCGGATCTTCGAGCACATGAAGCGGAGCGTAGGCATCCACGCTTACCTAACCGACGCAAAGGGCGTCGTGATTTTCGATTCCGACGGCGGTCGCCGCGAGGGCCAAAATTTCTCCATGAAACTCGACGTAGCACGCACCGTGGCCGGCGGCTACGGCGCACGCAGTAGCCGGGATCACGAGGACGACAACTCCACCTCGGTGCTCTATGTGGGTGCGCCGGTGGGAGATCCGCGGAAACCGGATGGCGTGCTAACCATCTACAAACCACAGGCCGATGTCCTGCCGCTGGTGCGCGAACGCCGACGCATCATCTACACCGCCTGCGGCCTGATCGGCGGCGGAATCTTGTTTCTCATCGCAGCGGTGTTCCTGTGGTTGTTCCATCCCATCGGCAAAATCACCGAATACGCCCGCGCCATTGAGCGTGGCGAGCGCCCGCCCAAGCCCAAGATCGGCATCGGTCGTGAGGTCAACACGCTGGCCCGCGCGCTCGACTCGATGCGCGACGTGCTCGAAGGCCGCCGCTATGCCGAGCGCTACATCCAGACTCTAACTCACGAAATGAAAAGCCCGCTCGCCGCCATCCGTGGCGCAGCGGAGTTGTTGGATGAGGAAATGCCGGTGGATGTTAGGAAGCGTTTCCTCGAGAACATCCGTGCGGAAACGGCCCGCAGTGAGCGGCTGATCAACCGTCTGCTAGAGCTTGCCGCCATTGAAGGACGCGCCAGTTTGGAGAAACCCGAAGAACTGGATTTCCACGCCATCCTTGCCCGCGCCATCGACCAAGCACGCCCGCTCGCAGAAGTCGCCGGGGTGGTGCTGGAGGACACCGCCGCGGCCGCGCCGGTGATGTTGCGCGGGGACGCCTTCATCCTCCGCGCGGCGGTGACGAATCTGTTGGAGAACGCTATCGACTTCTCGCCGCCGGGCAGCGCTGTGGAAATCGCGGTGCATCCCACTGGCGGCAACGTCGTTCTAACCATCCGCGATCACGGCCCCGGCGTGCCCGACTATGCGCGGGAAAAAATTTTCGAGCGCTTCTACTCACTGCGGCATCACACCGCCAAGCGCAAGGGCACCGGCCTCGGTCTAACGCTCGTTAGGGAAACCGCCGAACTCCACGGTGGTTCGATCACGCTCAGTCCCGCAGACGGCGGCGGGACGGTGGCGAAGCTCTTTCTGCCGCTGACGTGACTTGGACTGCGGTGGCAGAGCGCAGCGCCGCCACCGCTTTGGATTCTTCGTGCGCGGGAACGATGAAACATCCAAAGCGGTGTGGCGCTTCGCTTCCCACCGCAGTCCATAGCAAACTTCTCCAAGCCGGTTTTGTCTTGCGCGAGGTTGTCCGCTTGCTTGAATCCGCGCGTTTCCCATGTCGCTCACAAAGTCACTAACTGTCACCGCATTCATTTGGGTCACCGCCATCACTGGGGCGCACCTGGCGATGAATTTGCCGAAGCCAGCCACCTGGTTCGCTAAGGAAAAGAAGATGAAAATCGGCTTCTTGCCGGTGACGTGCCACCTCACTTGTCCGGTCACGGATTTCATCAACAAGGAGATGGAAGGCGAGGGTTTGTTTGAACCGCGGAAATTCAGCGAGTTTCCGGTGCTCAAGGAGTCATTCATTTCCGGCGAACTCCGCGCCACCTTCATCCTCGCGCCGATGGCGATTGCCCTGCGCGAACAAGGAGTCCCCATCAAGATCGTCTATCTCGGTCACCGCGACGGAACGGCGCTGATGGTTCACAAGGACTCGAACATCCGCAGCATCGCCGATCTGCGCGGCAAGACGGTGGCCGTGCCCAGCCGCTTTTCCAATCAGCGCTTACTCATTTTCCGCGCCCTCAAGGCTAACGGAATGACAATCAAAGATATCAATCTCGTCGAGATTCCGCCGCCCGACATGCCGGCAGCGCTCTACTCAAAATCGGTGGACGCAGTGACCAGCGGCGAGCCGTTCATGGCTCAGTGCGAACTCGACGGCTACGGGCGGGTGCTCTATCTAACCAAGGACATTTGGCCGAATTTCATCTCGTGCGTGCTCGCAGTGAATGAAGCCGAGATCCGCGACAACCCGGCACGGGTGCAGCAGCTCGTCGATGGCATCGCCCGCAGCGGCATGTGGCTGGAAGGCGGCATGGACCATCGGCAAGCGGCGGCGCAGTTTGTGGCTAAGAAATACTATAACCAGAACCCGCGCCTGTTGGAGTTCGTGCTCAGCAAGCCACCCGACCGCGTGCGCTACAACGACCTCACTCTTCAGCGCGAGAATTTCGCGGAGATCGAGCAACTCGCGAAAGAGTCCGGCGTGATCAAGGGGAACGTCACCTTCGACGACTATGTGGATGTTAGTTTCGGCGAGAAGGCCGCGAAAACCATGAAGGAGTACGATTTCACGGCGGCGGAGGCACTCAAGGCTCTCAATAAATGAAAGCTCAACGCGTGATTCTGCCGCTGTTAGTCGGCACTCTTTTCCTGATCATCTGGCACCTGGCGGTGAAATCCACCCACAGCGACATTATGCCGACTCCATGGGAGGTGATACTGGGCTTGGTGGAACTGGCGAAGCAAGGGGTGCTGCTCAAATACATCGTCGCCTCCCTGTTCCGCGTGACTTGGGGTTTCTTGTTAGCCATTGTGATCGGTGTGCCGGCCGGTCTTCTGCTAGGGTGGTATCGGCCCGCCGCCGCCGCTTTTAACCCGATGATTCAGATCTTGCGGCCCATTTCGCCGATTGCCTGGATCCCGCTGGCCATCCTCTGGTTCGGCACCTCGGACGTATCTCCGGTCTTCCTCATCTTCCTCGCCAGCGTTTTTCCGATCACCGTCTCGGCGATGGCGGCGGTGCAAAACATGCAGCCGGTCTATGTCAGGGCTGCTAGAAACTTCGGACTGAACAACCTACAACTTTTCCGCAAGGTCATCTTTCCCGCCTGCTTGCCGCAAATTCTAACCAGCCTGCGAATCGCCCTCGGCATCGCGTGGTTAGTCGTCGTCGCCGCAGAAATGATCGCCCAAAACTCCGGCCTTGGTTATCTCATCATCGACGCCCGCAACGCCGGCAAACGCTACGATCTCGTCGTCGCCGGGATGGTAATGATCGGCCTCATCGGACTCATCCTCGACGCCGCTGTGCGCAGCTTGGAGAAATTTGATGAGGTCCGCTGGGGCTATGCTAACAAAGACGAATCGTGACCGATCCCATCAATGATCAACCCGCCATTCAAGTGCGGAACCTCTGGATGAGCTTCCCCGGCAAGAGCAAGGACACGCCCGTCCATGTGCTCGAAAACGTCAGCCTCGAGGTCAAGCGCGGCGAGTTTGTCTGCATCGTCGGTCCGTCCGGCTGCGGGAAATCCACACTCCTCAACATCGTCGGCGGTTTCCTCAAACAAAGCTCGGGCGAGGTGCTCGTCGAGGGCAAGCCCGTCACTGGACCCGACCCCAAACGAATCTTTGTGTTCCAGGAAAACGGCGTTTTCCCATGGCTCAATGTGGAGGACAACGTCGGCTTCGGTCTCTTGAAAAAGACCGTGGACGAGCGCAGGATGATCGTCAGTCACTATATAGAAATGGTAGGTCTAACCGGCTTTGATAAGTCATACCCGCGCGAGCTCTCCGGCGGGATGCGCCAGCGCGTCGAGATCGCCCGCGCCCTCGCCTCGTCGCCCGACATTATCTATATGGACGAGCCGTTTGGTGCGCTCGATTTCATCACTCGCATGAAGATGCGCGCCGACCTTGTTAGGATCTGGCGGGAGGAAAAGAAGACCATCCTTTTCGTCACTCACGACATCGAGGAAGCCGTCCAACTCGCCGATACCGTGCTCGTCATGAGCCAGCGTCCCGCGACTGTTAGCCTGCGCCTGCCCATCGACTTACCCCGCCCACGCGACCTCGATTCCCCCGGCTACCTCGGTGCCCGCGACCGCATTTTCCGCGAAATGGGCATGAGCCTGAAAGTGGGGGAGTGAGGTATCACTGTTGATGGCAATCTCAAGGAGTGGCGATCTCCGAATCGCCCAGCCAATGCGTGGTCGATGGAGAAGCGCTTTCGCTCTGTGTCATCGACTCATCATTGGCTCGGCGGATCGGAGTCCGCCGTTCCTTGCTGATAGCCCGACCTACCAGAAAACTTTGAGTTGCGCTCACGCTCTGACTGGGTCTTGTGAGGGATGGCAGAAACGGTACACAAAGGAGGGCGGAGGTGAGCCAGCTTGCGCTGCCACGAAGGATCGCGTTTGTGGGCGGCTATGAGCCTCGGCGGTGTGGGATCGCCACCTTCACGCATGATGTTTGCGAGGCGGTGGCTGCGGCGGTGCCGACGGCGGAATGCATCGCTGGCGCGGTCAATGACCGGGTGCAGGGCTACAACTATCCGCCGCGGGTGCGCTTCGAGTTGTTGGAGAAAGACTTGGATTCCTACCGGCGCGCGGCGGACTTTTTGAATTTCAATAACACTGAGGTGCTCTGCGTGCAGCACGAGTTTGGGATCTATGGCGGCTCAGCGGGCAGCCATTTGTTAGCTCTGCTCAAAGAAGTGCGGATGCCAGTGGTGACGACCTTGCACACCGTCTTGCAGGAGCCGAATCCGGCGCAGCGCAAGGTGATGGAGGAACTGATTCTACGCAGTGACCGGCTCGTGGTGATGGCCCGCAAAGGTGCGGAAATTTTGCGCGATACCTATGCCGTGGCGGTTGCGAAAATAGACGTCATCCCGCACGGTATCCCCGATATCCCGTTCGCGGATTCGGAGGGATCGAAGGCGCAGTTCGGGCTTGA
>JAYVEJ010000687.1:0-3110 GCA_043748885.1 Luteolibacter sp.
GAAAAACCCTTCTCGCGCGCCTCGTGATGGGCCAGCCATGCGTCCGATACCGACTTCAACTCGCTGATGCGAGCGGCCACTTCCGCGGGCTGCCAGATTTCAAAACGCCAGTCTTCGCGCTCCATCCGGTTCATCACTTTGCGAAATTTTTTCAACTCGGACGTGCCGAGGTCGAAGGTGTCTAACGGCACCATCGCTTCCTCACCGAGCTTGTAAATTCGCATGCCCATTTCCACGCAGACGGGAATCATCGCAGCTCCTACCTGATAGAAGGCGACTCTCATGCCCTCGTCGTGCGCCTGCTCCATGAAGCGCCAGTAGAGACCCTCGAACTTCTCTTCGTCGCCCACCGGATCGGCCATGGCGACGCGGGTGCGGCCTTGGTCGGCATACATCAGGAAGGCGCTCTGCGCGGAGTTGAAGAGGAATTCCTTGTCGCCCACCAGCGCCAGAGCACTGCTAGAGCGGGAAGTGTTAGCGACCATTTCTTGGATCCGGTCGAAACACGGCTGCGGATCGCGCGCTCGCGGCGGCGCGGGCCGGAAGTATTGCAGCAAGGCCACGAAGACGAGGATCAGCGCACTGCCCGCCATCCCCCGCAGGAGGCGGGATGCGTCGCTGTCGAACGAGTATTGCCACCACAGATCGCTGCCGTATTCGACGTGGCGGCTGGAATAAAACCCGAACCACACGGCCAGTCCGACGATGGATAGAATGAGTCCCCACCATTGCAGTGAGAAGCGCCGCGTCCAGATTCCGGCATGGCGGTGGAACTTCGACTTAAATGGCAGCAAAGCTCCGAGAAAAACTAACAATACCAGCGACTCTTCCCAGTCGAAGCCTTTGAGCAGAGAAAAAACGATGCCGCCCGCAGCCATCACCACCGCGATCCACCAGGCCGCGCGGACCCGCCGCAGCAGCCCGCTGGCGACGATGATCATCACCGTGCCTGCGATGCTTGATAGAAAATGCGACGCCTCCACAAACGGCAGCGGGACGAATTCCTGAAGCATGATCTTGCGTTGCGACTCCATCGGGGTGGTCGCGGAAAGCATCAGCACGAAGCCGCCGGCCAGTGCGCTCATCCCGGCCAGCCGCGGCGCGATGGCAGACCACGCTTTGCCAGTGCTGTCCACGGTGAGCTTTGCCCAGTGCCGCTTGGCCCAGATTTCCCGCCCGCCCACTGCGGCCACGGCAAGCACGAACGGAATCAGATAGTAAGTCAGCCGGTATGTTAGAAGTGCGCCCGCGATCACCGGTGGAGCCACCATCCCGGCGGCGAACTTGGTGATGGAAAGCTCCATCACGCCGACTCCGCCGGGCACATGGCTGGCCGCACCCAGTGCCTGTCCGACGGCTGTCGCCGCCAGAAACGCCGGGGTGGAAATGGCCGCCGGCAGGAATACCCGCAGCGCGAGTCCGGCGAATAACCAGTCGAAGCCAGCCACCACCATCGCCGCTAGCAGCAACCGCCACGGTGGCAGGAATGAGATCGGCTTCCCCCGCAAGCCGGTGGCTGATAGAGCGCAAATCGTCACGCAGGAAAGCAGCAACGCCACCCCGATTCCCCGGCCCAAGGTGGCGGGCAGCCAGCCCAGCACCGGCGGGGACCAGCACATCATCACCCCGGCTAACAGCGCGTGACCCAACCAGCCGGCGACCAGTAGAAAACCGGTGATTTTGGCGATTTCCGCCCCGCCGAGGCCGAATTGGCCGTAAAAGCGCATCCGGATCGCCCCGCCGCCGAGGATGGTACCACCGCCGTTCATGCTGAATGAGCCTGCGATTAGAGCCGTGCCGAGCACTTTGGCGGGCGGCAAATCTTTCTTGAGCCAGCGCAGTGCGACCAAGTCCAGCGAGGCATTGCACAGCAAGCTCGCCGCCGTTAGAAGCAGCGCGATGCTGACGTGCCAAGCACCGATCCGGCGCAGCGCGTCATCGAGTTCATCCAGATGGAAGCCGCCCCATTCCTTGCCTAACATCCACACCGCGAAGGCAAGCAAGGCCAGCCATGCAAATGGCGCAGCAACCGCTAACAGCCGCTTCAGTTTTTCATTATTGATCGGAAGATCCATGCATCAGCGGAGAGCCGCGCGCAGGTTTGGACGGCAATTCATCACCGCTCAAGCCCTTTCTCGCCTAGGTTTAACGCCACCCGCGACCGAATTGTTTCAAAGGGTGCCGTTTCCACCGGCACGGGAATCGCGTCGCACACTTGCCGCCAGCCGGGGAAATTCCATTTGTTAGGGAAGCCGCTGCACTGCTCCGGCTTGACCGGGTGGATGCGGCAGGCGTTGCCGTCGAGCATGATGCATTCGTGGTTGGCCTTTTCGAGCAGTGAGAGTCCTTGCCGGTTAGAGCGGAGACGGGTGAAGCGAGTTAGGAAATCTTGGTCCGTTAGCCCTAGGAACTCAGTGATCGGGGCGATTTCATCCTCCTCAAGCCGGACGTCGCCCGGCCATTTGCAACAGGCGGTGCAGCGCTGGCAAACGTAGAAAACGTCCGGCTCCAGCGTGACCTCGCGGTTGCCGGGGCTGCCGTGCTCTGGGCTGCGGTCACTCACTCGAGCTGGCGGTAGTAGTAATTCACGCGCCGCAGGAAGCCATTCCACTTCGCGCCGGGGCGGCCGTTGTCCATCAGGAAATGCGGGCAGTTCTTGTTAGGCGGGTGCTTGCCGCGCCGTGGCCAGTGGTAATGAGGTTCCACGTTTTGCAGCGGGATGCCGTTTCGCTTCATCAACACCGCTGCGAGTTTGGCGGTGCGCTCGATGGTCGCGGCGCGGTTGTTGCCGTGGTTCTCGCACATTTCAATGCCGATCGAGTAACGATTTCCAGGGCCATCGAAATCGGCGTGGATGCCCTGCTCCGAGGTCGGCATGTGTTGGATCGCAAACCCGTCTTCGACCGTGAAATGCCAAATCAGATAGCCCGGTCGTTGGCCGGTCCGCAGGGCGCCGTGTTTCAACGCCTCGGCGTGCCGCTCCGCACCCGCGGTGTAATTCTGAGTGCTGTGAATCGTGATGTAGCGCGGTCGCATTGGCCGCGCTCCTCGCCGCCCAAATGTCCCACGGCGCACCATGTCCTGCTTCACATTGATCTGCCGCATCATCG
>JAYVEJ010000688.1:0-3109 GCA_043748885.1 Luteolibacter sp.
ACACCATCGCGCGGATGGCAGCGGCGTCCCGCTGGTGGGCTTCCGCGAAAACCGTGGCCGCGAACTCATCGAAAAATGGTATCCGCCGGAAGGCATCACTCGGGCCGTCACTGCGGTCGCCATCCCCGGCTCCGCAGGCAACGTGGAAATCCGCCTGATCGACCGGATGCGCCGCGAGACTCTAACGGTGGAAGGGAAACGTGAAGTGCTTGCCGGCGATTTCACCGTGCCGTTCACCGCTCTGCTAGAAAAAACCGGACCGCTCAACTCTTCCGGCCTCACCTCGCTGGTCCGCCTGAAATCGGATCGCGCGCCCGGCTTCGCGCTGATGGAACCCTACGACCCCAACCGCACTCCGCTCATTTTCATCCACGGCCTGATCTCCACCCCGCTGGCTTGGGCGGAACTCACCAACGAGCTGTGGGCGCTGCCCGTCGTCCGCCGCCGCTATCAGATTTGGCATTATCTCTACCCGACCAACCCGCCGGCGCTCTACTCCGCGCGGATCATGCGCGGCCAGCTCGACGAACTCCGCCATTTCCTCGATCCGCAAGGCAAAGATCCGGCGATGCAACGCACCGTGGTCGTCAGCCACAGCATGGGAGGATTGTTAGCGAAAACCCTGGCCGTCGAACCCCGCGACGCGTTCTGGGACGCGGTTTTCACCCACCCGCTGGCCGCGCTCAATGTCACCCCCGCCGAGCACGCGACCTTGCTGGAAGCGTTTTATTGGAAACCACGCGGCAACGTGGACCGGATCATTTTTTGCTCCGTCCCCTTCCGCGGCAGCAACGTAGCCAGCTCGTGGGTCGGGCGGATCACCGGTGCCATCGTCGCCCCCAGCCCGCAGTTCCAGGACTTTTTCCGGCAGTTAGAGAAGAACAATCCCGGTATGCTCCAGCCCGAATACGAGTCGCTCACCCAGGGAAAAGTCAGCAGCCTAACGGCGCTCGCCCCGCACCAGCGGTCAATGGAAATTCTCGACCAACTGCCGCTCACACCCGGCACCGCCGCCCACATCATCACCGGCTCGATGGATTGGGTGGTCCAGCATTCGAGCGCCACCGTCGCGGGCGCTGAGTCTAACATCGAGGTGCCCGCCGGTCATGGTTCGTTCCATCATCCGTTAGCGATCGCGGAAATCATCCGCATCCTGAAATTGCCACCGGCCCGTTTGAAATAGTTTCACTGCCAATGAACCCATACCAACCACCCACCCAACAAGCGGTGACTGAAGCAAAACACGAGTTTGCGGATCCAACAGACCAGCCACTCTACGAGGTTATACATAGGATGGTCATTTGGGGCGAAGAACGTAAGGAAGTTTACAACCGCATGGCGGTGAACGGCCTCACGCGCGAGGTCGCAGATTTTCTCTATCAAACTGCGTGGGCAGACCGAATAAGAACCATTCGCAGTGAATCCTTCCGCAAATTGTCAATCGGCATTGGCCTCATCGCGGCAGCCATCGTCACTTTCTCGATCTGTTGGTTTGGCCTCCGTTTCATCCCTAAAATTCTACTATCCGGATGTTTTATTGCGTCCGGCGTTGGAGTCTGGAAGCTCATCGATGGCACATCTGGATTTCTCATGGCAGCCAACAAAAAAGGCCCGGCTTTCGATGATATGTGACATGGACTTCCAAAAATCTTCCGAGCGGCCATGGGATCTTCGACGCTCACGGGCTATTTTTCTTCGCGCGTGGGCCTTTCTCTAACTGCTTCACCTGCTCGATGGCCTCAAGGAAATGCTGTTCTACCGGCGAGGGTTTCGCGTCCTCAATCCGACGGAATTTCTCGAACTCACCTTCCGCCCTCTCCAGCGCCGCCTCGTGGCTCACATGGCCGGCATGGGTAAGAATTTCCCGGTCGCTGATCCGCATAAAATCATCCAACTTGGCGATCCAGTCACCCATCGTCATCACCCGGCGGCCGCGGGCTTGGAGTTCGGCGAAATCGAGGTAGAGCGAGACGATGAGGTTCAAATCGCCGAGTTCCTGCTCGTTGAGGTAATTCTTTGCCACCGCCACATCGCCTTTCCGCAGACGTTCCCCCGGCCAGGTCTTCAACCCCATGTTAGGCTTCCCCGCATCCGCCCGCGCAACGATGACTTCCGCCGCCGTGTGGCCATGCGCCGCCCAATGCATTTTATTCTGCACCGTAGCAAAAAATAGCTGCGACGCCTCAGCCCGCGGGTCGTAGTCCTCGCTCGTCGCGTAAATATCCAGCACCTTGCGCCAGAACATCTTCTCTGACGACCGGATGTCGCGGATGCGTTCCAGCAACTCATCAAAATACGCGCCACCGCCCGCCTGCTTCAGTCGCTCGTCGTCCATCGTGAACCCCTTCACGATGTATTCCCGCAACCGCTGCGTGGCCCAGATCCGGAACTGCGTGCCGCGCAAAGATTTCACCCGGTAGCCGACTGAGATGATGACATCGAGGTTGTAGAACTCGATATCCCGCGTGACCTGCTTTTCCCCCTCAATTTGAACCGTTGCAGATTTTGCAACAGTTGCCGTCCGACTCAGCTCCCCATCATCGAACACATTCTTGATGTGCCGTGAAATGACTGACTTATCCCGCTGGAATAGGTCTGCCATTTGATTGAGCGACAGCAAAACCGTCTCTCCCTCCAGCCGCACCTGCAAGCGCGTGCCGCCATCCTCCGTCTGATAGAGGATGATCTCAGAATTGGGCAAAGGTTCGGCACTCATGGTTTCGGCGGTTTGGGTTTCTTCGGCTTCGGCAAATTTTTCAAATCGGTCACAGCCTTCTCAAAATCGACATCCACCGTGCGCGGCTGCGAATCGACCAGAGCGCGATAGCGGCTGTATTCCAGCTCCGCCTTAATCTCTGCATGCTCGGCGGTGATTTTTCCCGCATGGTCCAGCAGTTCGTGTTCGGAGAGTTTTAGGAACTCATCCAACTTGGTGATCCAATCCCTCATCGCCATCACCTTGCGTTGCAACGCCCGCAGTTCCGCGAACTCGATGTAGGCGTTCACGATCCGGTTCAGCGTGCCGAGTTCCTCCGCGTCGAGGTAATTCTTGGCGATGGACATCCTCTTTGCGGATGATGCCGCCGGGCCGCGTCGTCTTCAAACCGAT
>JAYVEJ010000689.1:0-8162 GCA_043748885.1 Luteolibacter sp.
ATCATCGCCCGTGGAAACTTGTTACAGCACTTCACGAACGGCGTCTTGATGTCGGAAGTCCGCGATGACGATGCGGAAAAACGCCGACTGAGCGGATTGCTGGGAGTGCAGGTCCACGTCGGCCCGCCGATGAAAATCGAGTTCAGGAACATCCGGGTGAAACGGCTTCCCTAGGAAATTGCGCGACCGGATCAAGTCGAGTTTCCCTGATCCGGCGGCACTCACAATTTATCGGCCCAAGGCCTTGTCCACTTTCTCGCCCGCTTTTTCGACCGGGCCTTTCGGATCGACGGCGTCTTTCACGTTCTCCACGGCTTTGTCCAGGTTCTCACCAGCCCGTTCCGCCGGGCCTTTTTCCCGGCAAGAGACGACGGACGAGACAAGTGGAAGCAGGCACAATGAGGCTAACAATAATGGTTTCATGATTCGGATAGGTTGAGTTATAAATCAGGGGCAATGAGTTCCCCTCGATTTCTTGGCCACAATGCACTCTCGCGGGAAATTGTCATTCGCTCATTGAGAATTTCCTAATGCAGCGGGGCAGAAGCTCGTGGCTCTAACACAGCTTGAGCAATCTCTCACCTGCACCTTCCGCAGCTGCGCGATGACCTGTGGCGCGGCTTGCACATAACCTAACCGCCAGCCGGTGATCGAGTAAGTTTCAAGAAGCGAAGCTGGGGACTAACCTGCCCCGACATTTCTATAAGGTCCATGCCCAGCCACGCCGACGATCAATGGCGATAGTAGCCTCCTCTGCGATAGTAGCCACCACCACCGTAATAGCCGCCGCCATAGTAGCCGTCATTGTAATAGTGACGGTCGTTGTGGTTGTTTCCAGCCGCGTAACCGACTAGTCCCGCAGCGGCAACACCCGCGACCGCGAGGCCGGGATCCACCGATTGGACAGGGCGTCCCTGCGCATCGTAGGTGGTCATGCAACTGGAACTAACACCCATGACAGCGGTTAACGCGATCAACGAACCCAGGCGCAACAGTTTGTAGTTTGTATTCACGCCACCATTGACGAGTCGCCCGAGCCATTATTCAACCGAGATTTTTGAAAAAATTGCTGCGAGCTGGGGGGGCGGAAACCTAAACCCGGCGGATTTTCCCGCTCGCCGTTAGAGGAAGCTCATCCACCACCCGCACCCGCACCGGCACTTTGTAGATTGAGAGCGACTTGCGGCACCAGCCGATCAACTCGCGGGGCAGCAAGGTTTGTCCCTCATGGAGAATCACCTCGGCCCCCGGCAGCGTGCCTAGGGTTGCATGAGAAAATCCCGTCACGCGGCAGCGGCGGACGGCGGGATGTGTCTCGACGACGGCTTCCACCTCTTCGGGAAAAACCTTCATCCCGTTTACGTTCAGGACGCTCTTCTTGCGGCCCCGCAGATAGACTCGCCCGGCTGCGTCGGTGACTGCTAGATCGCCCGTTGCGAACCATCCAGCTACACAAATTTCAGCCACCGTCTGCCAAGGCGAGAGATAGGCGTCGAACATGCCCGGCCCCTTGATCCATAGTTCGCCCACCCGGCCCACGGCCACTGGCAGTCCTTCTTCGTCGCGCAATTCCACGTCGAAGGCGGGCAACGGGCGACCCACTGCGGTCGGAAAATCCGCAGCTCCACCCGTGTTGAGCAAGGGCAGGCCGATCTCGATGATCCCTAACCCTTGGACCAGCGGCTTGCCGAAACGCTTGCGAAATCCCAGCGCCACTTCTTCGGGTAACGGTGCCGCTGTAGTCACCGCCAGCCGTAAATCCGGCCATGCATAGCCGCCGGGATCCGCCGCTAACAGCGCATGGTGAAACGGCGCGCCGTAAATCACCGTCGCTCGCGTCGCCCGCGCCATTTCCAGGACATGCGCTGCTAGATGCGAACTTCCTAATACCGTGCAAGCTCCGTGATACAAATAGAGGACGATCGAAACTGCGAAGTGATGGGCCATCGGTAACATCCACAACACTCGGTCGCCGGGGCCGATCTCGAGTGCCGCATTTGCCGCCACGATCCGTTCGCGCAGTTTCGCGTGGCTCAGCACCACCCCTTTGCTGCGGCCGGTCGTCCCCGAGCTGAAGCGGATAAAGGCCGGATCCAGCGCGGAAAATTCGCCCTCATTTGGCAGTTCCGGCGTCGCGAGCGCCAGCCACGCCGCGGCGGTGGATTTCTCGCCGCCGGTCGCCGCCGCCGGTCCTTGGACGATCCCGCACAAGCTCGTGCGCTCGATCACTTCTTGGCGTTCCGCGTCCGTTAGTTCGTCGGCTAGCGGCACCAGACAGCCGCCTGCTTTTAAAATCGCCAGTGCCAACACGATGTAATCCACGCCATTACCACAGGCCAGTCCCACCCGCGGCACGCCGTCGCGGCGGAAGCCTTTGCAATGATCTAACCACGCCGCCGCTTCTGACACTCGTTCCAGCAAATCGCCGTAACTCAGTGTCTCACCGCCCGCCACCAAAGCCGGACGTTCCGCCGATGCCCGCAGGGCGATTTGATCCACGATATTCACGCGCCGCAGTCGTAGCTACCGAATCGGCTCGCGACAAGATTTTCAGAGTCCATCACGGATTGCCCTCATCCACCCTCGCGGCGGTGCCGGAATTCCGTCCGGCCTCGCGGCGGTCCCACGAGCCGTCGGGTTTCAGATAGGAAACCGCGTGGTTGACCGCGAGGGGATTTCGCAACGATTCGGCTGACCTCCCATGTCGGACTTGGCAAGCCTCCCCGCTTCACTTCACCGCCAGCAACGGCAACTCTGGAGACCACATCCGCAGGTCCACCCCGCAAATCGTCGATGATTTCGCCGGTGGATTCTGCAGGGCCGGGTGTCGGTGGGACATAGCCGCTTGTGGCACGCGCTAAAGTCGGCGAGAATGCGCTGGAACTCCCGGATTTGATTTGGGAGCCTCATTCATTCGTTGCAAGACCGGGATGCCGGTCGTTTTTCCCATGGCCTCTCCATCCACTCCGCCCGCCCATCAAGTCGTTATCCCGGAATCCCTGCGGCTCCAGTTGGACGACTTCCGGCGCCATCTGTGGCGGGTGAAAATCATGGAAGCGCTGGCAGCCGGGCTGGTTGGCTTGCTGGTTTCATTCTTGTTAGTTTATGGATTGGACCGGATTTGGCAAACGCCGGGCTGGGTGCGGTTGGCGATTCTGCTAGCGGGGATTTCGCTGTTCACGGTGTTTGCGCCGTATTGGCTGCACCGCTGGGTCTGGCGGCAGCGGCGGGAAACTCAGCTCGCCCGCTTGATCGCGCGGAGTTATCCGGGGCTGGGCGATCGGTTGTTAGGCGTGATCGAGCTGCAGGATCAGGTGGGAAATGCGGACACGCTCTCGCCGCGACTGCGCGAGGCGGCGATGGAGGCGGTGGCCATCGAGGCAGGCCGGCGCAAGCTCGACGAGGCACTGCCACCGCAGCGTCACCGCCGCTGGGCGCTGGCCGCGCTGTGTCTAGCAGGGATCTCGGCGGCGGCATTTACCCTGACGCCGCGGGCCGGCTTCAATGCGCTGCAACGCTGGCTGATGCCACTTTCTAGCACGGAGCGCTACACCTTCACCCGGCTGGAAAATCCGCCGGTCTATCGGGCAGTCGCGTTTGGCGAGGCGTTTGAAATTTCACTCAAGCTTTCGAAGGATTCCGAGCAACGACCAGCGGCAGCAAGCGGTCGCTACGGCTTGCAGACCGCCGTGGATGCATCACTAACAGCGGACCACTATCAGTTCACATTCCCCGGCCAGCAGGAACCCGGCACCCTGGTTTTCCATGTGGGCGACTTGCGGCATGAGGTCAGAATCGAGCCGGTCCCACGGCCCAGCATGGAATCCGTGACCGCGCTCGTCACCCCGCCGGCCTATTTGGGGATTCCAGAAAAAACCGTGGATCTCAACACCGGCGTGGTCAGCGCGGTGGAGGGCAGCACGGTGCGCATCGATCTAACGACCACCCGCCAGCTCGCATCTGCCACTTTTGGGCCGACCCGCTCGCAGGTGATCGAGGAGCCGAAGCAAGCCACACCGGCGTATATCCCGCGCGACGGAGCGCTGGTCATTTCCGGCCTAACGGCTAGGACGCCGGTGATGGAAGTGGGGACTGTGCCGTTTGAAATTCCGTTCGCTTGGACCGACAAGCTGGGCCTTGCGGGAGAGTCGGGATTCAAGCTGCGGGTGGATGCGTTGCGCGATGCGGCACCGACCTGTTATTTGCAAGGACTCGACCGCCAGAAGGTCATGCTGCCAGAGGAAACGATCGATTTCGAGGTGCTGGCTGAGGACGATTTCGGGGTTAAGCAAACCGGGATCGAGTGGTCCGGCCAATTCACCCGGCCCACCGACGAGGCTGCGGCCAAGGGCGAAATGAAGCTGGGCGATGGTGCGCCGGAAGAGCGGCGGCTCGGCGCGGCGGCGGCGTTTTCGCCTGCGGCATTTGGCATCACGCCGCAGAAAATCACGCTGCGCGGTTACAGCGAGGACTATTTCCCCAAGCGTGGCCGGGTCTATTCCGAGCCGGTGATTCTCTATGTGCTCACTCGCGACGAGCACGCGCAATTGTTGAAAAGCCGGTTTGATCGCACCATCACGGAGTTCGAAGATCTGGCGCGGCGCGAGCAAGAACTGCTAGAAGAAAACCAACGCCTCGAGCGCCTCAGCGGCGAGGAACTCCAGAAAGATCAAGCCGCCAAACGCCTCGAAGCCCAGGAAGCCGCAGAAGCCGAAAGCGAGCGCCGGATGCAGGACCTCACCGACCGGATGGAAAACCTGATGAAGGACGCCGCCCGCAACGGCGACATAGAGAAAGGTACGCTCAAGAAAATGGCCGAGTCGCTCAAGTCGATGCAGGAACTTGCCCAACAGGATTTGCCGAAAGTGGAGGAGAAACTCGGCGACTCGCGCGAGCAGTCGAACACGCCCGAGAAGGCCGGCAAGGACGTGGCAAAAGCCGTCGAGGAACAGAAAAAGGCGGTCGAAAAAATGCAGGATGCCATCGCCAAAGCCAACGAGGCGAACCGCCAGTTTGAGGCCGGCACCTTTGTAAACCGCTTGAAAAAAGCAGCGGGCGAGCAGAACGGCATCGTCAGTTCGCTGGTCGATGCCTACGAGCGGATTCTCGGCACCAAGGCCGCGAAGCTCGATCCATCCGACCAACGGCGCTTGAAAGAAGCCACCAGCCAACAGTCTAACACCGCGTCCGACGTCCGTTGGTTGCAGGAAGATCTCGGCAGTTATTTCGCCCGCACCAAGACGGATTCCTTCAAACAGATCTATGATGAAATGCGGGCGTCGCAGATCGACATCGGGCTGGAAAAAATCATCGGCCTGCTCGGCTCCAATCATTCCTACGTCGCCACCGAGAATTCGAAAAAGTGGGCGGATAAGCTAACCGAGTGGGCCACGAAACTCGAAGGCGAGAAAGACAAAGCGGGTGGTGGCGGTGGCGGCCAGAGTCCCGAAGATGAAGATTTCGAGTTCATGTTGCGGGTGATGAAATTGATCCAACAGGAACAAGATGTGAGAGCCCAAACCCGTGCGCTGGAGCAACTCCGCCGCAGCAGCGAACGGGAGCTAAAATCTAACGAACCATGAAACCCACCATCACCGCCGCATTGCTCATGCTGATTTCGGGGATTGTCCGCGCGGATGAGAAACCGCCAGCCGCCGCCCTCGCAAAGCACCAGGAGGGCTCCGCCAAAGTCGCGGACCGGCAGGATGAACTCGCGGGGGATGTCCAACAACTCACCATCGAACAGACCGTGCCGCAGGTCATCGAGCTGCTCAATCAGGTGAAGGAAATCATGGGTGAGGCCACCGACAACCTCGCGAAATACGACACTGGCGGCACCACCCTCGCGGCGGAAACTGAGGTCATCGAGAAGATCCACGCCGCGGCCAAGGAGAAACAAAAACAACAAGGCAGCGGCCAATCCGGCAGCGCGATGATGGACATGATGGAGCGCATGATGGGCAAGAAGCCCGATGGCGACGGCAAGGGCAAAGGTGGCAAACCGAGCGACACTGGCAGCAACGGCATGAGCGGTCTATCCGATGAAGCGAACGGCGCGACCGACGGCCAAGCCGGTGGCAAAAGCGAAGCTCGCCGGGTGCCCAAGGCTGGTGGCAGCGCCGGCCACGCGCTACCGGAGGAATTCCGGAAAGCACTGGACGCTTACAACCGGGGTGCGGAACAAAAGCTCAAGTGAATGCTACCATGATATACATTTCGCCAGTGAAATGCGGCCTGCTTGCGGTCCTCGCTATTTGCTCCAGTGCGTGGGCACAGGACTTGCCGGGTCGCCCGGATGATAGCATTCCCGCGCAGGCGGAGTTAATCTATCAGCGGGGTTTGCAATACCTCGCGAAAACTCAAGGTGACAAGGGCGCATGGAATGACAGCGCCGGCTCCGAGCCGGGCGTCGTCGGTCTTTGCACCGCGTCCTTCCTCGCCCACGGCGAGGATCCTAACAATGGACCTTACTCCAAGAACATCCGGCTCGGCATCGACTATATACTTTCCCAGCAGAATGATAAGAATGGTTACATCGGAACGAGTATGTATAACCATGCATTCGCTACCAAGGCACTCGCGGAATCGTATGGGGTGCTCGACAATCCGAAGATCGCCCCGGCGCTGAAGAAAGCCGTCGAGCTGATCGTGAGTTCGCAGAAGAAGAATCGCTTCGGCGCTTGGCGTTACACCCCGGAAAGCCGCGATGCGGACACCACCGTGACCGGTTCTCAGATGGTCACCTTGTTCGCTGCTAGAAATGCCGGCATCGCCGTGCCCGACGAGGCGATCAAGAAAGGCCTAGCCTATCTCGCAACCTGCCGCGGGCGGGATGGCGACTATGGATACACCTCGTCATCGGGCGGCAAGCCCACACTAACAGCCATCGGCTCGCTGTGTCTTTCGCTGGCCAAAGAGCGCGATTCAAAAGGCTATCAAGCGAGTTTGGCTTATCTGAAAAAGAACCTCGATTTCCGCGACCGTTACTATCCATTTTACTTCGAGTATTATATGTCTCAGGCATTATTTCATGCAGATGAAGCCGTCTGGAAGGAATGGAATGTGCGGAACATTCGTTACCTTTCCACCATCCAAGCAGCCGATGGTTCATTTCCTGGAAACCAAGGCACTTCATTTAATACTGCCGCCGCGTTGTTATCATTGGCCCTCAACTATCGGTTCCTGCCGATCTACGAAAAATGATCCGCCAACTTTTAGTGATCTCATGGCTTGCCGGTGTGGCGGCACTGGCTGCCGCCGAGTCATCCGACTTGTTGCGATTCACCAATGGCGACCAACTGCATGGCAGTTTCCAAGGTCTCAAAGAGGGTTCCCGCGCGATCTGGAAGCGTGACGATGTCGCGGCACCGGTGGATTTCGAGACGGCCCAACTTCGCCACATCGTCCTTCGCGGCGGCAAGCCTGCGCGGCCGCTGACCTCACTCTCGCACGTCGCGCTGGTGAGTGGCGATAGCCTGCCCGGAATTGTTACCGCGCTGGACGATGAGACGCTCACTCTCGACACCGCCTACGCCGGACTTTTGAGAATTCCCCGCAATCAGCTCGTCAGGCTGGCCCCGAGTCCGTTAGGCGGGCGCTTGCACTATCACGGGCCGTTCATCGAGGATGAATGGAAAATGGCGAACGCCTCCTTCCCGGATGGCATGCCGCCCGCCAAGCCAGAGGTCGCCGATAAAGATAAAGGCAAGGAAAAGGGCGGCAAGGAGAGTCCCGGGCGCTGGGCGTTTTCCGGCTCCGCTTGGTATTGGCCGAGCCGGCTCTCCGGCACCGCACTGCTCAAGGAAAGCGCGATGCCGGACCGGGCGATTCTGCGCTTCGACCTAGCGTGGAAGAACCGGCTCTCGATCGCGATCGGCTTCCATGCGGATTTCGCGAAACCCAAATCGCAGGACGATGCGAACAAGCCAGCGGAACTCCAACAGCGGCGGCAGTTAGGCTTTGCTCCCGGCGATTCCACCATCCTGCCCGTGATTTTTGGTAACAGTTATGTTCTGCAAATTTTCTCGACCCACCTGATGCTCTTCCGCACCTCGGTGAACGAAGACGGCGGACCCGTGGTGGACCGCGTCCAGATCAACGGCAATTCCATCCGCCTCGGAGACACCGGCAAGGCCAGCATCGAGATCCGCAGCAACCGTCTC
>JAYVEJ010000690.1:0-3099 GCA_043748885.1 Luteolibacter sp.
AATGGCCGCTACCGCGCATCCGTGGTGAAGCAGCGCCTCGGCTACGACATGGCGTTCCGGATCATCAATGACAAGATCAAGTCCATCGAGGACATCGGCCTGCCGCTCGAGCACATCCTGCCGCTCACCCGCTATCAGAATGGACTGGTCCTCGTCACCGGCTCGGTCGGCTCCGGCAAGTCAACCACGCTGGCCGCGCTCGTCGATTTCATCAACCGCGACCGCGAGGACCACATTCTAACGCTTGAAGACCCGATCGAATATGTCTTCGAATCTAAAGGCTGCCACGTCAACCAGCGCGAGGTCCACAAGCACACCGAGTCATTCGCCCGCGCCCTCCGCGGTGCGCTGCGGGAAGACCCAGACGTCATCATGGTCGGAGAAATGCGCGACCTCGAGACCATCCAGCTCGCTCTAACTGCCGCCGAGACCGGTCACTTGGTGCTCGGCACGCTCCACACCGGCAATGCCCCGCGCACGCTCGACCGGGTGCTCGACGTGTTCCCCACCGACCAGCGCGAACAAATCCGGATCATGGTTTCCGAGTCGCTGCGCGGCATCCTATCCCAGCAACTCGTGCCTCGTGCCGATGGCAATGGCCGCGTGCTGGCTTTGGAATTGTTAGTCAACACCCCCGCCGTTTCCAACTGCATCCGCGAGGGCAAGACCTTCATGCTCCCCGGCGTCATGCAAACTGGCAAAAACGTCGGCATGATCACCATGGATGAGTCGCTGCGTCAGCTTTACGTCAAGGGTCTCATCTCCAAGGACGAGACGCTTTTCCGCTCCGACGACAAGAACCAGATGAAGGCGTTCTTCGAATCCTGATTCGTCGCCTGCCTCGCTGCTTTTCTCACTCGGGAGCATTTTTAAAAACCCAAAAACCTTTTTCTCTAATTTTCCACATGGCCAAGATCGACACCCTTTTCCGCTATCTGATCGCCACCAAAGGCTCGGACCTTCACCTGTCTGAAGGCCAGATGCCCAAAATCCGCGTGCACGGCGCGGTTACGATCATCCCCGATCAGGAAATCCTCCATGGTCAGGTCTTCCACGATCTGCTCGCCGAAATTTGCGACCCCAAGGCGTTTGCGAACTACCTCGAAGGCGGCGACCTCGACTTCGCCTACGAAATGGATGAGGACTCCCGGTTCCGCTGCAACTATCTAAAACAACAGAACGGTCTCGCCGCCGTTTTCCGGCTGATCCCTACGGAAATCGCCTCGCTCGAAAGCCTCGGCGTGCCGAACGTGGTTAAGGAATTCGGCCACATGCGAGCCGGTTTGGTCCTCGTCACCGGTCCCACCGGCTCCGGTAAATCCACCACGCTCGCCGCGCTGCTAGATTACATCAATATCAACTTCAGCCGCCACATCATCACGGTCGAGGAACCCATCGAATTCGTCCATCGCAACAAGCAGTCAATCATCACCCAGCGCGAAGTGCCGATCCAGACGCCGTCATTCGCCGACGGCCTGCGCGCCGCACTGCGAGAAGACTCGGACATCGTTCTCGTCGGAGAAATGCGCGACTTGGAAACCATCTCGCTCGCTCTAACTGCGGCGGAAACTGGCTTGCTCGTCTTCGGCACCCTGCACACCAATAACGCCCGCAAGACGGTGGACCGGATCATCGACGTGTTCCCCGCGAACCAACAATCGCAAGTCCGCACCATGCTTGCCGCCTCGCTACGTGGCGTGGTCGCCCAGCTTCTCTGCAAACGCGTGGACAAACCTGGGCGGACGGCCGTGCATGAAATCATGTTCGCCACTCCCGCCGTGGCCGCCATCATCCGCGAAGGTGCCACTCAAAAGCTCTACGACGTCATCACCGGCGGTAAAAACGAAGGGATGCAGTTCATGGATGAGTCGATCTGGTCGAAACTCCGCGAAGGCATGATTTCCCCCGAGGAAGCCTACATGAAGGCCATCGACAAAACCCGCTTCAAGAAATTCCTGCCAGAAAACCTCTCCCATCTCGGCGACGCCTCGGGTGAAAGTCCGCTAGGGCATTGAGGAACATCCAATTTCAGAATTGAGGTGACTGAATAAGTCGCCACCTACAAGTGCGGCAAGCACTCTCACACGAGCGCCACCGGCAGCTACAAGCTCTATGAAGTCACCAAGATCGGCACGCCGGTGACGATCAGCCGCAGTTAGAGCGTGGATTCCCGGGGATTCATTCCTCCTCGCCCTCATCCTCATCCGCCGCGAAATCCTCGTGAATGGCGGAGAGTTCTGGCGGAGCCGAAACGCCCTCTGCCTCACTGAAATCAATATCATCTAACGACTCCAGCGGCTCGTCGCTGAGTCGGGCACTGGCCTCGTAAGCATCGGCCACGGCATCGCGGGTTTCGTCTTCGGCTTCGTCGAGACCTTGCTGGACCAAGTCCACATTCACATTGTCATCCGTGTAAGGTGGAGCCATGGGAGAGCGCGGATCGGCGGAGGCTGGGATAGCTGGATCGATGGGTGTCATGATGGTTTTTGGTGATTCTAGCGACTTTCTTGCAGCTCGCGGGCCAGATCGCGCTATCCCACCCCAGCAGGGTTGCAGTGATCCCAACCGCTACTAAATCGGGCGAGATGCAACACCCGCCGCCGGTCGGTGATGCGGATTGCCCTTCCATCCGCTGTTAGGAAAGATGATTGAATTCCTTGCTCGCCGCCGTGGCGAGTGGCTGGCACAGTCCGCCGAGAACACCATGGCCACACCAAATTACCAATTCGAAAAACGCCGCCGAGAGTTAGATAAAAAAGCCAAGAAGGAGGAGAAGCGCCGCCACAAACTGGAAGCCGGCAGCACATCCCAAGAGGTCGTCGGAGAACCGACGGAACCCGCTGGCGACAACCCGCCGCCGCTCGACGCCCCTGCTCCCTGAGTGGGGCGATTTCGGGATCTCGATCAGTCGATGATCCGCCGCATCGGGATCATGTTCGAGTATTCGAATCCCCGCTTCTTGAAAAACTCTTGCGACTCTGCGCTGATCCGGTCGGTGAGCAAGGTAATGCGTTTGAACTGTTTCTTCTTCGCGAACTCCGCCACGTAATCGACCAACATCGTGCCGTAGCCCTGGCCGCGGTGGTCCGGATGGATCAC
>JAYVEJ010000691.1:0-8137 GCA_043748885.1 Luteolibacter sp.
AAAACCAAGGTGGAAGTGTTAGCCGAGAACGCGCCCGACGGCGGCAAAGACCCGCACCCGAGTGTGTGGCTGGTGAAGGATCGCCAGACCCGCATCGTCGGCATCACCCTCGGCCACGACGCCCTCGCCCACGACCATCCCGCCTTCAAGACCATCCTCGTCAACGCAGTGAACTGGGGGGCGGGTCGCTAACAGCAGGGGGCACCCCACTTCTGTGGTGCTGGCGAATGTGGGGCCAGCGAAACGCGTGGAGCTCTGCCCTGAGAAGCACCATTTGCACCACGACAGTATGTCATAGCTCCGCAATTTTATTTTAGCTCCAGCCATCCAGAGACCCCGCTTCATCTACGAGCTTGCGGATTCAGCGAGGCGATCCATCCTCCCGCAGCCTTGAGTTTGTTCCGCACTAAAAACTGGCGATTTCTCTACCTGTTAGCTTTAGCGCAACTGGTGGGCGGTCCCTTGGTGCTCTTGCAGGTGACGGTATTTTGCAAAATGACCCTAGCCGAGGCACCTCACGTCGGGCTGGTGCGTGCGGCCGTCGATACGTTGACTTCGGAACACTTCCATGGTGCAATCGCGGCCGGAAAATGGATCGCAAACGATGCCAAGAAGTCAGTGCCGCCTACTGGAGAGCCAAAGCAAAAGCTTGAGAAGGCCAAGCTGCCGATGATTCCGTGGAATACGACGCCAATCATTTTGGCAACGCTGGCCGTGCCTTATGAATCGGTGGATCGCGCCCGAACATGGACGCCCGCATGGCCGCAGGCGCCGCCAGGCCCGCCGCCGAGAGTTGGATAAAAATCGCGCCGACCAGTGTCGGCTGTTGCTGGATCGCGCACTCGCCAGTCCAGCGCCATCGCGTGCCGGATCACCCTCCGCACGACTCCATCCCACGATTTTATTTTCCCCAACTCTCGCCACTATGAAACCATTTCTAACACCACCCCTATTCCTATCTTTCCTCACCCTTTCCATCTCCGCGCAATCCCCTCCTCCGGCAGACACCGTCCCGCAGACACTCCCCACCCTTGTCGTCACCGGCAAGGCGGAGGATCTCATCGGGGTCGCCGGGACTGCTTCGAAAGGCCAGGCAAACGCGCAGGAACTCGAAGAGCGACCGTATCTCCGTCGCGGCGAGCTGCTCGAAGTTGTTCCCGGCGTGATCATCACCCAGCACTCCGGCGACGGTAAAGCCAACCAGTATTTTGTCCGCGGCTACAACCTCGACCACGGCACCGACTTTAACATCACGATGGATGGCCAGCCGGTCAATTTCGTCACTCACGCCCATGGTCAGGGTTACGCGGATCTTAACCCGATCATCCCGGAACTGGTCGAAAAACTGGACTACTGGAAAGGTCCATTTTCCGGCCAGCTCGGCGATCTGAGTACGGCCGGTGCGGCGAAGTTCCGCTTCTACGACATGCTGCCACAGGGCATCGCCAGCATTGGCGTGGGTCAGCATCGCTACTTCCATGGATTGCTGGCAGACAGCATCGACCTCACGCTCCACCCAGTCGGCGGCGATGCCAAGTCTGGCCTGTTAGCCGCGCCGACCAGCGACCGCTCTGGCCTCACCTATGCCGTGGAGTATAATTACTACGACGGGCCTTGGGATAAGCCGGGAAACGCCAGCCACTTCAACGGCTTCCTCAAATACTTCAAGCAGTCTGGCCCGGACACTTTCAGCCTAACTGCCATGGGCTATGATGCGAAATGGGACTCCACCGACCAGATCCCACAACGCCTCATCGACAGCGGCGGGATTGATCGCTTAGGCAACGTGGACGGCAGTGTCGGCGGCAAATCGAGCAGATACAGTCTCATGGGCGCGTGGGATCACGACAACGGCAACGGCACGACCCACGCAGATTTCTATCTCGGAAACTACAACCTCGATCTATTTTCTAACTTCACCTACTTCCTCAATGATCCGGTAAACGGCGACCAGTTCGAGCAGGAGGACGACCGCTGGTTCCTAGGCGGCGAGGTCAACCGGGTGTGGAATCTCGGCAGTGAAAACACCGTCACCGTCGGACTTCAAACGCGCCATGATTTCATCGACGGGATCGGGCTTTATAATACTAAAAACACGAAGCGGATCAACACCGTGCGAGTGGACGACGTCACGGAAAGCAGTGCCGGAATCTATGCAATGGCCAACTATCAGCTCAATCCCTGGCTCCGCGTGCAGCCCGGCCTACGGGCGGATGGCTTCAATTTTAAGGTTGATAGCGACACTCCTGCGAATTCAGGCAGCGAGACTGCCGGAATTGTTAGTCCGAAGCTAAGTATGATCTTCGGCCCGTGGGCGCAAACAGAATACTATGCCAATGCGGGCATGGGCTTTCATAGCAACGATGCCCGGGGCGTGACCATCACCGAGGATCCGGTGACGGGCCTAGCAGCATCGTCCGTCGATCCGCTGGTGCGCACCTATGGTTTGGAGCTGGGAGCCCGCACCGAAGCGGTGCCGACTGTCACCAGCACCTTGGCGCTATTTTTCCTCCACAGCGACTCGGAGCTCATCTACGTGGGCGATGCGGGAACGTCCGAAGCCGGACCTGCTACCAAGCGGTATGGCATCGAATGGTCCACCTACTGGCGACCTAACGACTGGTTAACGATCGACAATGAACTCACCTTAGCCCAAGGCAAATTTATCGGGGCCGGAGCCGCAGATGAGATCCCCGGCGCCGTTCCGATCACCGTCAATGCCGGAATCACCGTCGGCCATCAGCAAGGAATTTTTGGAACTCTGCGCGGACGCTATTTCGGTAAGCGACCTTTGATCGAAGATGGCAGTGTCGAGTCGAGCGCCAGCTTCCAAGTGAACTCGCGCATCGGCTATCGCAAAAATGATTGGGAAGTTTCCGTGGACTGCCTCAATCTGCTAGGCCGGAAAGATAACGATATCGAATACTATTATGCCTCCCGCCTCCCCGGCGAGGCGACGGGAGGAGTGGACGATATCCACCTCCACCCGGCCGAGCCGCGGACCTTCCGAGTCTCGCTCACGCGCCGGTTTTGAATAGACCTATGCAAATCGAGTGCCCCGGCGGGAAATTTCGACCTTCCCGCCGAGCACCTACCATTTGTATTCATGGGTCGCCCCGATGACGCGACTCACCTTCTTCCTCCTTTTCGCCGCTGCTACCGCCACTGCGGTGGTGCCGAAATTTTTTGCACTCGGCTTCACCCACATTCTGCCGCGCGGCCCGGATCACATCTTGTTCATCCTCGCGCTGTTTTTCCTGTCGCGGGACTTTGGAGTGCTGTTGTTTCAAATGACGCTGTTCACCCTCGCGCACTCGCTGACGCTCGGACTTGGGCTGTATGGAATGATCGCTGTCCCCGCCACTGCGGTGGAAATCGCAATCGCGTTGAGCATCGCATTCGTAGCATTGGAGAACCTTTTTCTCCAACGCCTCAGCCCGTGGCGACCCTGGTTGGTTTTTGGCTTCGGTCTCATCCACGGCTTGGGCTTCGCCCATTCATTCCAAAAAATGCCGCTCGATCCCGCCGACTTCTTGCCCGCCCTTTTCAGCTTCAACATGGGCATCGAGTGCGGCCAACTCGCAGTGGTCGGCTTGGCGTTTGCCGTCGTCGCCACGGGCTGGCGGCGCGAAAAATTTTTCCATGTGATCGCCCGCCCGGCCTCGACGGTGATCGCGCTAACGGGTGTGTACTGGGCGGTCGAGCGGAGTTTGTGAAGGTGCCTCCCCTTACCGCATCCACTAACGCTTGAGTTGAAAACGCACCGGAACGCGGACGCGGCCCGCGACGGGGATTCCCGCTGTTTGGGCGGGGTCGAATCGCCAGCGAAGCACAGCGGCGAGGGCAGCTTGGTCAAGCGCAGGAAAACCCGAACTGCTGGCTAGGGCGACATTTAGCGGGAGTCCGGCAGCGCTCACTTGCACTTCCACCGTCACGGTTCCTTCCTGCTGTGCTCGCCGCGATGCGGATGGATAGGCAGGTGCCGGATTACTACGAACCCGGACGCCGAGAGTCGGACCCGCTTTGGCTGCTGGGGTTTTCCCGGTGCCGTTAGGCGATCCACTGGTGACTGGTGTGGCGGGCTTGGAAATTCTAGCAGCAGCCTTCGGCTTGGCTTCGGAAAGCGGGGGCTTGGATGGCAGCGTTCGCGGCATTTCCGGCTCGGGCGCTTTCACCACTTCCGGGGTGGGTTCTGGGATGGGAGTGGGGGGCGGAGTTTCAGCGGCCAGCGGCTCCGACACAAACTCAGGCGTAGCCGTCGGTTCGGGCACGGGCGGCTCAGGTTCGGTCGCTACCGGGATCTCAGGCGGCGGCGCGGGTTCGTCTGGAGCAGAGGTGAGTTCCACTTCCAAGCTTTCCGCCGCGAGCGGCAAGGGTCTAGCGGGTGTGCTCCGATACGGTCCGAACAACGCGAGCGCATGGACGACCATTGCTAGAATGCCGGCAATGAATAAGTGGGCTTTCATTTCGGCTTGGCCTTGGTCTCGATGCTGATCTTCGAGAGTCCGGTTTCGCGAAGTTTATCGAGCACCGCCATCGCTGTGCCGAACTCGGATTTCACGTCGCCCGAGAGCGAAATGTGTGCATCCGGCCCGCGCGCGGCGAGATCAACCAACGCCGCCGAGAGCTGCTCAAAACTGACCTGCCGCTTATCGAGAAACAGCGCACCGTCTGCCGCAATCGAGATCGTGGTCAGATTGTCGCGCGGCTGCGGGCTGCCAGTCGCGGCGGCGGGCAGATTGAGGGCGATGCCGTTGTTTTTCACCATCGACATCGAAACCATCACAAAAGTAGCTAACAGAAAGAAGATGATATCGATCAACGGGATAATCTCGATGCGCGCGCGCCTCTTGCTTCGCGGTGATGGGATCGGCGTCATCCGGCGGCTTGGTTCGACTTCAGGATCATCATTTCCAACTGCGCCGCCGCGTTTTCAATTTCCTGGCGGGCTTGTTCGAGGCGGGCATTGAGGAAATTAAAGGGCAACAGTGCAACCATCGCGATGACCAGCCCGAAGGCAGTGGCGATGAGCGCTTCCGCAATGCCGCCAGTGATGGCGGTAGGAGCGCCGAGTTCGCTGGCACCGAGTAGGCTAAAGGCACGGATCATCCCAGTGACGGTGCCGAAGAGACCGAGCAAAGGTGCGAGCGTGACGATGGTATCGAGCAGAGATATACCGCGATTAAAACGCTGAAGCTCGATGCTAGAAGCGTGCAGCAGGGCGTTAGAGAACGAGACGTCGCGATGTTCCAGCGCATGGGTGAGCGCACGGGCGACGTAGCCGCGCGAATTTTTCCCGGCGTCGTAGGCAGCTTGGAACTCACCTTTTTGGGCAAACCCCAACAGCCGCTCGACAGTGGCAGGATCGCGTCTCGCGCGTTCTTGAATGATGAAATAGAGCCGCTCAAACACGACGGTTAGAGCAACCAATGAAGTGATGAGCAGCGGCCACATGACCGGACCACCGCGAAGAAACATCTCGATCATGGAATGAAATTTAAAGGGGTTGGATAATAGTAATCGGGGCGGACCCGGCCACCCTACCGCATCCGACTATCCGCGCGATGATTTTTAGAGGTGAATTACTCAGGCAGGCTAATGCAAGGCGTGCCCGCCACCTTCAAGATCACGGACGAAAACTATCGCTTCAAGATCGGCTCAAAAACCAAGGTGGAAGTGTTAGCCGAGAACGCGCCCGACGGCGGCAAGGAGCCGCACGCGAGCGTGTGGCTGGTGAAGGATCGCAAGACCCGCATCATCGGCATCACCCTCGGTCATGACGCACTTGCCCACGACAATCCCGCCTTCAAGACCATCCTCGTCAACGCAGTGAACTGGGTGGCGGGTCGCTAACAGCCGGAGCCACCACACTGCTGTGATGCTGGCGAATGAGGAGCCATTGAAACGCGCGAAGCCCTTCTCAATGACTTTCCATTCGCACAACCACGCGAGTGTGGTGGCTCCGTGACGGGTCGCTAACAGGGAGTGAAATCGATCCGCCCGAAACGCCCGAACTTGAGCGCCAGCGCGGGCAGCAATAACAGATTTAAGATCGTCGAGGAGACCAAACCGCCGAGGATTACGATGGCCATCGGCCCTTCGATTTCCTGACCGTCGGCTTCCGGCTTGAGGGCGATAAGCAGCGTCTTTGCATCAAGGGTGACCAGCTTCTTTTCCTTGCTCGCGGCGACGTAATATTTGCCGCCCTTTTCATCCACGGCCATGCCTTGCGCCGCGCCGGTCGGGCGCAACTTGAGCGGCTTGCCGGAGCGAGGTCGAAGACATCCAGCGTGCCGTTGCGGGTGTGGTTGGCCAGCAAACGGCGACTGACCGTGTCCACCTCAATAAGGTCGTAGCCACCTTTCGTTTCGGGAACCGCCACCGGTTCATCCGCCGTTAGATTGGCGGGGGCGGCATGGCACTTAGGAAAAGAGCCGCGATGGTGGTGAGATGGGCTGGGTTTGGTTACATGATGCGGATCAGGAGAGAGTTGATTCGTTATTTCCGGGTTTTTGATTCGGTGAGAAAAGGCGCAGCAACGCCGGAAGCACGATGAGTGTTAGAGGGAGTTGGGCGACGAGGCCCGAGATGATCGCAATCGCGAGCGGTTGCTGCATCGCGCTGCCCTGGCCGATGCCCAGCGCCAGCGGCATGAGCGCGAGAATTGCCGCGAAGGTCGTCATCGCGATGGGCCGCATGCGGTTCTTGCCGGCAAGGGCGAGCCGTTCAGTGAGTGACAAATCCTTCCCTTCATCGTCCGCTTCCAGTTCCGTGACTTCGGAAACATAGAAGATGGCGACTTCGCCGACGATGCCGACAACCATGGTCATTCCCATGATCGAGGTGATGTTCAACTCAGTGTCGGTTAGCCAGAGTCCGAGAAACACCGCTGGCAGGGCGAGCAGCGGCGTGGCCAGCATGGCAAGGGCGACGCGGAAGCTTTCATAGAGAAATAACAGGAGCAGGAAAATCAGAACGACGGCGGAGATCATCACCACGAGCATGCCCTGAAAGGCGATACGCTGCTGTTCGTAAAGCCCCCCCAAACTGTAATAGACGCCGGGAGGAAGCAGCTTGCCTGTATCCAGCAGATGCTTCACGTCGGCCACGGTTGAGCCGAGATCGCGGCCGGTGATGCGCGCGGTCACGGCTGCCATGCGCTTGAGGTCCTCGCGGTTGATTTCGGGCTGCCCGGTAACCGTCTTGATGGTGGCCACACGGCTCAGCGGGACGAGATGGCCATCAGTCGCGCGGAGTTGGAGATCCCGCAGATCGCGCTCGGTGTGGCGGGCGTTTTTTGGGATCCAAACGCGGACGCCGACAAGTTTCGGGCCGAGCTGGACATGGGTCGTGACGTTTCCGGTGAGGAAATCGTCGAGCAGTTTGGTGATGCCCTCGCTGTCCAATCCTTCGAGCGCGGCCTTCGTCCGGTCCACCTCGACGACAAGAGCGTCCCCGGCGGGAATGATGCCGTCCTTCACTTCGACGACGCCACTGATCTTGCCGATTGCCGCCGCGACCTTCGGCGCGGTTTCCAACAGGACTTTTTCATCATCGGTGAAGAGCTTGATCTCGATCGGCTGCGGCACTGCGGTTAGATCGCCGATCAGATCCTCCATCAATTGCATCGTCTCGATCGCCAGTCCCGGCACCGACTCTTCCACTTGTCCGCGGATGCCATCCATCACCGCAGCGAGCGGGCGGCGCGGGAGCGATTTCAAACGGATGAAAATGTCGCCGGTATTCGACTCGGTCAACCCGCCACCTAACTGAATTCCGGTGCGGCGCGAGTAGGTGGCGACTTCCGGCGTCTTTTGCAAGACGCCCTCAAGCTGCTGGAGCATGCGGTCGGTCTCGGCGAGCGAGGTTCCCGGCCGGGCCACGTAGTCGAGAATGAATCCGCCCTCGTCCATGGACGGCATGAAACCGGAGCCCACCTGCGTCGAGGCGAACCAGCCGCCACCGCCTAGCAGCAGAACTACAAACAGGATCAGCCAAGGCTTCGCGAGCACCCCGCGCATCAGGTGGTCGTAGCAGCGATGCATGAAATGGGTCAACCTGCCACCCTCTTCCTGATCTGCGTCCTTTTTCCCCAACAGCTTGCCGGCGAGAATCGGCACCGCGAGCCAAGCGATGA
>JAYVEJ010000692.1:0-8134 GCA_043748885.1 Luteolibacter sp.
TCCCGGCGAAACCGGAGAGCACCAAGTTCACCGTCGCCGAGGTGATGGCGCTCAAGGGCGATGCCGCGCGGGGTAAAGTGGCCGCTGGGCGCTGCATCATGTGCCATAAAATCGACCAAGCCGGTCCTGACTACGGCCCCGCGCTCAAAGGATTTGGCAGCAGACAAGCACCGGAAATCGTCGCCCGCTCCATCGTCGATCCATCATTCGATATTTCCCACGGCTTCGAGGGCACGGCGATCCTTCTCAAGGACGGAAAATGGATCGACGGCCACATCATCGCGGATGGTGATCCCGTCGTGATCATTTCGACCGGTGGGATCATTCAAAAGGTGCCAAAAAACCAGATTACCGGTCGCAACAACATGGACCGTTCGCTCATGTTAGGTGCCGACCAGCTCGGCATGGGCGCCCAAGACGTGGCCGACGTGGTCGAGTGGTTGAAGACCTATTGAGTCGCTCACTCCGGCTTCGGTAAGCACTTGTGCGAGCCGTCGCAGAGTGGCGGATTGGCGGTGTGTTTGCACTGGCACCACCACACGGTTTTTTTCTCCGACACTTCGTATTTCACCGGCTGCAAACCACTGCCCTTGTGCGAGCCATCGCAAAATGGCGGGTGGCCCGAGCGACCACAAGAACACCACCAATAAACCCCGGACTCCACTTCGAGAGCTAGCGGTTTGGTATCGCAGATGATCGGGTCGGCAGCCATGGCGTGAAACTAACAGGTGAGCCTGGCTTAGCGCGAGAATGAATTCGGCAGCTCCGCCGCCTTCAGATGAGTGGCGATGAGTGCCGGAGTGCTGTCGTCGTCGAGCGCGGCAGTGGCCGGTTTTTTATCCAGCTTCGGATACCGTTGCGATGGCACGTCATTGAGAAACGTTGCTCCGAGCCATCCCGCGAGGAGGACCGACGAACCACTTACAAAGCAACGGGTATTCATCTAATGATAAGGGAATGTTGACTATTCCTGCGGACGGGTTTTGGTTTCTAGCGGGAGAAATAGCAACCACAAAGATGTGACTCACCGCGGCAGAACTTTCAAAAGAGGATTGTCGTCATCCCAGCCAGCCACTAGCGTCGCGGCCCCGAGAGATCTGCCACGGCAGCATCTATCAGCCACTCACTTTCCAATCCCCATGGGCATTTTCAGCAAACCCCGCCTGCGCAGCCACGACCGCCGTGAAGAAATGCCGGAAGGCCTGTGGCTCAAGTGTCCCGATTGCGGCGCCTTGATCCACACCCTCGAACTCAAGCAGAACCTCCACGTCTGCCTGCATTGCAGCCACCATTTCCTCGTCGATTCCCGCGAACGGATCACCATGCTGGCCGATCCAGAATCATTCGAGGAAACAGAAACCGGCCTGATCTCCGCCAACCCACTTGGCTTCTTGGGCTACGCGGAAAAGACCGCCGGCCTCCGCGAAAAAACCGGGCTTGATGACGCCGTGATTTGCGGCCGTCTAACCATCCAAGGCCAGCGCACGATGATCGCGGTGATGGATTTCAAATTCTTCGCCGGCTCGATGGGCTCGGTGGTCGGTGAGAAAATCACTCGCGCCATCGAGATGGCCATCGCCGAGAGACGCGGCATGATCATCGTCTCCGCCTCGTCCGGCGCACGGATGCAGGAAGGCATGTTGTCATTGATGCAAATGGCAAAAACCTGCGGCTCACTCGCCCGTCTATCCGAAGCGAGGCTGCCCTACATTTCCCTGCTCACGCATCCCACCACCGGCGGCGTCACTGCGTCCTTCGCCACCATCGGCGACATCAACCTGGCCGAACCCAAGTGCATGATCGGCTTCGCCGGGCCACGGGTGGTTAAGGAAACGACCCACCAGACATTGCCGCCCGGCTTCCAAACTGCCGAGTTCATGTTAGAACACGGCTTGATCGATGCCATCGTCCCCCGGACGAAACTGCGCGAAAGGCTGGGGACGTTGTTAGCCTACATGATGCCTCAATCCTAAGGGGAAGGGAGGTCTCCTCCCTTCGCATGGACGAGACGTCCATGCCCCTTATAAAAAATCACCCTTCCCCCGGTGGCGTCACCACCACCACGCGCTCCACGCCGCGTTTGGAGAACTCTTCCCAGTAGCGTTTCTCCCACGCCACGGTGCGGGCGCGGCGGTCTTCTTCGCTGAGAGCTTCCCATTCCTTGAAGCCGATAGCTCGCGCGAGATCGCGGTCGGAGAGTCTAACTGCCAGCTCATCCCAGAAACTTTCATTACGGAACTCCTCGTAGCACTCGTGATAGAAAAGATTTTCCTCACGCTCCGCCTTCACCCGGAAGCGCTGGCTCTCCTCGTCGAACTCGATCCAGTCGCCCAGCCCCGAGTGGCCGGCTTTTTCGAGGATCTTGCTTTCTAACGTCTCGAATGCGGACACCTGGTCGTTCGCGGTTTCCTTCTGGTTCCACGACGCCACGTTGGCGGCGAGACTAACCATTTCTACCAGCGTGGCGAGTTCTTGATCGGAGAGGCGCAAATGCATTCGTGGCGCGAACAAACCACCGCCGCGCCCGACCCGCAAGCTTGCAACACTCGGAGCTTGATCTTCGGGAAATCTCCCGGCAGCTTGCCGCCCTGCCCGGCACGAGTAGCTCAGCGGTAGAGCGGTCCGCTTACACCGGATTGGTCGGCGGTTCGATCCCGTCCTCGTGTACCAGCTTCCTTTTTAGGCCTCGGATGCATTGGTGGGTTCTTATTTCAGCGCAGCCTTCGGAGCCGACTTGCCGGTCAGTGCTTTGAACGCGGCCTTGGCCATTTCGCCAGCCCCTTCGGTGTTAGGATGCACGCGGTCGGGCAGCAGTTGCGGCTTGTCCACCAGTGCGGCGTGCATGTCGATGCCGCCTAACTTCAGCTCTTTGGCGAGCCGGTCGAGCCGTTTGATTTCCTCTTTCACGGTGGTCTCGTTGATCCCGAAGTTTCCCGGCTCGGGCACTGGGCATGGGCGGCAAACATAGACGCGCGGCTTGCTAGGTAGAGCTTGGAATGACTTCACCAGCTCGGTGTAGTCCGCCACAAACTCGGACTCAAACTTCCAGTTCTGCGGCTTGCTGTCGTTGGTGCCGAGCATGATGATGACCACGTCCGGCTGAGACTTGAGCGCGTCCTGATAGGCTTGCTCGTTCCAGTAGGGATTGTCGCCCTTTTTCAAAAGCGTGCGCCCGCTGACGCCGAAATTGCCGACTTTCCACTTGTCGCCAAGTATGGCTTGGAGCTGGGAGGGATAGGACTGGCCCGGCTCCGCGCCGGTACCTTGGGTGATGCTATCGCCGATGCAGGCGACGTTGACCGGTGCTTTGTAGCTGGCGGGTTTGATGGGATCCAGCGGTCCGGCGGCGAGGGCGTGCATGGAGAGAAGGGCGGTGAGCTGGAGGATGCGGGTTTGCATGGTGATGGGGAAACGCTGCTGGCTCGAGGGATCTTTCGCTTAGGAAATATGAAGGTCAGTCCCACTGTCCCGTCCGTTAAGTCTTCAAAAAATCGGTTACCATCACTGTTGTTTGCTCACCCAATTTCGAGCGAGGAAGATCCTTGAACGTGGGTTGGAAATTTCCAGCTTGGGCGGTGAAGGGCTGACTGCGAATGCGGTTGCGGGTCGAGAGCCGGGCGGATTTCTGGAAAAATCCGTCCGCGCGGGACGTTATGATGCTGTAAGAATTTTAACGCATCGCATTTATGAAACTCAACCACACCACCCTGTTAGCAGTCTTTGTTTTAATCGGGGTTGGCGCGTTCATGGCAGGTCGCGTGTCGTCGCCGAGCGCACCGGCGATACCTCGCGACGGCCCGGCCGAGACTCGATTTTCGCGCTCAGCCGCCCGCAGTTCTGGTGCTGAAGACGCCTCTAACCGGAGGATTTCCCGCACGCTCAAGTCGGATCGTTCCGAAATGGGTTCTTCGAAAGTTCGCCTCGCCAAGCTCGAGGCAATCGTCCGTGGGGAAAATCCGTTGGAGCGCAATCGCGCGTTGCTCGCGTTTATCGATCAACTCGGACCCGGCGATTTCGAGGAGGCGGTCGCCCATTTCCGCAGCCTCGGGATCACCGACAGCCGCACTGGCGAATACTCATTGCTTCTAACGGCATGGGCGCAGGCGGATCCCATGTCGGCCCTCAGCTACGCGAAGGAAAATACCAATGGTGGATTCGCCCAAGACACCATTCTCACCTCGTGGGCCTCGACGGATCCGGAAGCTGCGATCCGCTGGGCGCAGTCGAACCACGACGGAGATGGCCCAAATCCCTACTTGCCCGGCATCATCCGTGGCCTCGCGCAGTCCGACCCGGCGCGGGCCACCGAGCTGCTTGCCAGCCTACCCCGCAGCATAGAACGCGGCAGAAGTCTGGATTTCGTGCTGCCTCATTTGCTAGAACAAGGAGCGATCGCGACCCGCGCTTGGATCGCTTCTCTCACGGACGACGCCCTGAAAAACGGAGCCATGGAGCGAGTGGCGGACAAGCTCGCCGACAGCGATCCCGCAGGCACCGCCTCTTGGCTACTGGCGAATCCGGGCGAGGCTGCCAACCGCCGGATGGACGACGTTTACGGTGTCTGGGCAAACAAAGATCAGCTCGCTGCTTTGAATTCTTTCCGCGCCCTTCCCGCCGGGGATACTCGCAGCAACGCGCTGCGCGGCGTGATTAGCAGCGTGGCCGCGACGGATCCGAAGGCCGCCGTTTCCCTGATGAACCGCTACCCAAACGACGTCAACGACCGGGTCGTCCAAAGCGTGGTCTGGCACTCATTCGGCACCGACCCCGCCACCGCCGCCACCCAGATCGCCCGCATCGGTGACGAACAGCAACGCGAACAAATGTACCGCCGGACCCTTGATGTTTGGTTCGAGCGCGATCCGGCATCCGCGCAGGCATGGATTCAGGTGAACCAAATTCCGGATTCGGTCCGCGCCCGCATCGCCAAACGCCAATCCGCGCAACCCTGACGGGCGGGCCGCAAGTGCCCCTGATCCGGTTATTTATGGAGGGTTCGCCGCGCGTTGACATCCACCGGCTAGCCAGCCAACGTGCCGCCCATGGACACGATGAAACTACTTCTTGGCGCCACTATCGCGCTCTTGCTCGGGGCACTCGCAGTCTCATGGCAAGGCATGAAAACGGGTGTTAGAAATGCGCCTCAGGACGAAATTGCCCGCCTTGAGACACAGGTAAAGGAACTCCGCGCCGAGCAAGACAAGCTCCAGCTCGAAAAGCAAATGCAGCAACTCCGTGGCAGTGCTGCCGACACACCCACATCCTCCAGTGCTGAGTTAGAAGCGATGAAGCTTCAGGTCGAAAAAAGCAAACTGGCACTCGAGGAGTTAGAGCAAGCCAAGGAACGGACCAAGCGCGACAAGAAAGTTGCCCAGGATGAGGAGGGTGAAACAGCCGTGCGTGGATTGGAATCCAAAGACTCCGAACTCCGCCGCGCCCGGATGATTTCCCAGTCGCTGCTGATTGGTCGCGTTCAGGAATACATCGAGAATCCGCAGGGCGGAGATTTCGTCACCTTTGAAGTGCTGCTGCCAGAGCAAGTGCAAGTGGGTGGCATCGTCGCCATCCGCCGCAAGACCGGCATCCTCGGCCAGCTCAAAGTCTCCCAAGTGGAGGCCGATGGCGCGATCGCCAACCCACTGCCCGGCTTCGGTCCGGTCAAACCCCAAGTCGGCGACGAACTGATCCTGCCGCCGCAGTATTGAAGAAAATGCTGAAACGTTGAAATGCTGAGAAGCTGAAATGCTTCGCACGCCTCTTCCTCTTATTTCAGCATCTCAGCATTTTAGCATCTCAGCTTTTTCTACACCATGTCCACCACCGTCGGTCTTATCTCACTCGGTTGCGCGAAAAACCTCATCGACTCGGAAGTCATGATTGGTCACCTCGCCCAAGCTGGTATGTCTCTAACTCCTGATCCCGAGTTAGCGGATGTGCTCATCATCAACACCTGTTCGTTTATTGATATGGCGAAGCAGGAATCCATCGATGCCATCTTCGGCGCGGTGAAAGACCGCAGCGATGACCCAGACCGTGCCCGCCAGAAAATCATCGTCGCCGGATGCTTATCACAACGTTTCGCCAAAGACCTACCTAGCATCATGCCCGAGGTGGATGCTTTCATCGGCCTCGATCAAATCACCAAGGTCGCACCGATCATTCAGAACTTGTTAGGTAAAGATAACGCCTCGGAAGTTACTAAAGACGAAGGCCCGTCCGCCACTGACGATCCCCGCGACTTCGTCACCCTTAAGCCGCAATACGTTCCCGACTACTCCACGCCGCGGATCCGCCTCACGCCGGACCATTTCGCCTATGTGAAAATCGCCGAGGGCTGTAATCACACTTGCACCTTCTGCATCATCCCAACCATCCGCGGAATGCACCGCTCGCGGACTCAAGATTCCGTCGTTAGAGAAGTGCAAACACTCGTCGCCTCGGGAGTGAAGGAAATTAACCTTATCTCCCAGGACACCACCTATTTCGGGATGGACCAATGGGAAGGAAAACGCCCGACGCCAAGCTCGCCCGTCGATTCTAGCAGAGGCGAATCGCTCTCCACCTTGCTCCGCGAGATTAACAAGATCGAAGGCGATTTCTGGGTCCGGCTTTTATACACCCACCCCGCGCATTGGTCGGACGAACTCATTCAAACCATCGCCGAGTGCGACAAGGTCGTGAAATACGTCGATATCCCGCTGCAACATATTTCCGATCGAATGCTCACCGCCATGAAGCGGGTGACCAGCGGCGATTACATCCGCGATCTGCTGCGCCGCATGAGAGCCGGCATCCCCGGCCTCGGCATCCGCACCACCTTCATCGTCGGCTTCCCCGGCGAGACTGAGGAAGATTTCCAAGAGCTGCTAGAATTCATCCGCGAGTTCCGCTTCGAACGCGCCGGAGTTTTCCAATACTCCAAAGAAGAAGGCACCCGGGCTAACAAGATGGACGGCCACCTCCACCACGCCACCCGCAAGAGCCGTTGGTCGCGCGCCATGACCGAACTCCAGCGCATCGCCGGCGAGACCAACCAAGCCCAAGTCGGCAAAGCCGTCCGCGTGTTAGTCGAGCAACCCGGCATCGCCCGCACCCAGTGGGACGCCCCAGAAATCGACGGCTCCGTGATGGTGGATGAAGCGATTCCCGTCGGCGAGTTTGCGGATATCACCATCGGCGACTGGCGGGGGTATGATCTGGTGGCGGCGAGGTGAGGATCAAGGTGTCCCGGCTGTCTCAGCCGGGTTCAACCGCATCGCCCTCCGGCTGAGACAGCCGGGACACATTCCGCTACGAGTCCATCAACTCTGTGGTGGACAATGAAAGCGTCCTGTTGGCGAGTTCGCCGAGCGCGGTGGGAGCGGTGGGAGCAGCAGCGGGTTCCGGCCGCGCATTTCTCTTTGAGTCTTGTGGCTCCGCAGGCGGAGAGAGTAGCTTGAGATTCATGAAAAGAGGAACATTGGTGCTGAGCTTGGTTGCCATCATTCTGGGCGTGATGGCTATCTTGTCTCTTGGCAAATACATCGTGCGCAGCACCGGAGACTCCCGCGAACGGGCCGAGCTTGAGCACGGCGTTTTGCTTCCACCATCGGCTGCTAACATCCAGTGCCGGGGTGATGGCTGGATGCGGGTGACGCCCATTTCCGGTGGCTTTGTGACGACGATGTTTGAGATAAACCCGACGGAAATGTCCGCGTTTCTCGCGCAGCATCACATCCGGTCACGCAACGGTCCCGCTATCCTCACCGGCGATCCCTTGGTGAATGGATGGAATGTCTGGCCACAAGGGTCATCGACTTTCATCCCCGGCAATGAGCAAGGCGGCGGTTGGCGGCGCACTTGGTCAGGTGCAGCAACACCCGTGGAAATGGTGAGCTGCGATTCCCCTGAGGGCATGTTTCTACACCTCGAATTCTGGAAACTCGATAGCGGGTCGATACTCGTCAAGATGTGCACGACGTGGGATGATTGATCGATGGCGGCTTTCAGCTCAAACTGACGATCTCCGCACAGGACCAGCCACGTTGTTTGCGCTGGTCCCGGACCAGCTCGCCGACGGTGCTGACTGTTTTTATCCGCATCGCCGGATGGGTAACGCTGTATGCGATCGGATGCAATACTGGTTCATGCAAGC
>JAYVEJ010000693.1:0-3094 GCA_043748885.1 Luteolibacter sp.
GGCTTGGGGATCGTTGTCTTTTGTGTTCACAACCAATGGCTTACACCTCAAGCCGCCATTTGTTAAGAAATCTTAAATTTTGTCGCGTAGTGTGATCGACCTTGAAGCGATAGTGGGTGGCATCGCAGATGTACTTCAGCACGGTGCCAAGTGGAATGTTCCGAAGGTGGAGTCCAGCGATGCGGGGTAAAGGGATGACAGCGGGTTCCGCTTGATTCCCATTGACTGCATCAGGGGCGGCGGCTTTCGCCTTGCGAATCACGAAGTTCAATCCCTTTTTGGCCGGGTCGGCTTCGGCGAGATCGAGCGTTGCCGCTTGCAGCCGCAGGAAATCGACCGCTTCCTCAAGGGTGGTGTTTTCAAAATCGATGGCGGGAATGATGATTTTGTTCAGCTTGCGCGAGATCGGACCATCGACCGGATGCCCTTCGTATTTGGCTAGGGTTTCGCAGAACTTGAGAGAGGTCTCCTTGGCTTTTTCGACCGCCTGCGTCTGGAGGGCGATGGCCTTTTCGGTTTCACCGCGGGCGAAAAGGATGCGTGTCTGGGCATCGAGCATCTCGGCCCCCTGATCCTTGGCGGGTTTCGATTCAGTTCCGGCAGCGCCCTTGTTGAACGGATCGGATTTTTCGATGTCCTCGGGCTTCGGCTGGTTCGGCTGCTGTGCCTGCACGGCGCTTGCTGCGAAGCCAAGGGACAGGAGGCTCAACAAGGCGGTGCGGTTGATGTAAGTGATGTGTTTCATAACGAAAACAGAATCCCATGATTTCCGTCGCCATGGGTGAACGTGGTGCAATTGATTCGTAAAATTCCTGTAAATCAAAGTTCAGAATAGAGGACTTCAGCGTATCCTCCGTGATTTTCCACAATGGCTTTTTCGAAGCCGCTGGGGAGCCGCGGATCAAAGGCCGCTCGTTTCAAGCACTCGAGTAAGTCAGGCATCAAATAATACAAAATCCCAATACAAAATCTCAATCGCATTCAAAAGGCATTCAAAAGAGTGCCGCCATCAAGACGTGACAGGCCATTTCCCATAACTCTTCGGATCGTGTGGCGAAACGTTTCTTGTCTCTGCCGGATGGTTGATAGAATCTCCGCGCTGTGGAACCTGACGGAGAATCACTCGCACCCGCCGCGCATACCAACGATGGCTTTTTCAAAGCCATCTTCTCCCAACCGGAGCACGCTAAAGCGTTTTTCAAAAGCCATCTGCCGCCGGCAATCGTGGCGAAAGTGGATTGGGCGTCGCTGGTGGTTGTTCCAGGCTCATTCGTTAAGAGCAGCCTCCAACAGGTCCACTCAGACCTGCTTTTTTCGGTCCAAATTGAAGGGCGCGAAACAATTCTTTATCTCCTGTTCGAGCATCAAAGCACCCCGGAGCCGGCCATGCGGCTGCGTTTGCTGGGCTATACGATGGAAATTTTGATCAAGCATCACAAAAGGCATGGGCTGCCACTGCCGCCCGTCCTGCCCTTCGTTTTCCACCAAGGTCCAGAATCTTGGAACGTTTCCACGGCCTTCGAGGATCTTTTTGAGTTACCTGATGAACTTGCAGCAGACCTGTTGCCTTTCCTGCCGAAATTCCACCACGCCCTACTCGACCTCTCACGTTCCGACCCGGCGACGGAGGAAGACGATACCCGCTTGCGAGTGGTTCTCCAACTCATGAAGCTCGCCCGGCGAAAGGAATTGCTGCGTTTCTTCCAGTGGCTGGCAACATTTTCTGCCAACGAATTGCCTGACAACCTCCTGAGTCTCATGCTGCTCTACGCACTCTATGCCGACAGTGACCTTGACGCGGAAAAAATTTATCATAGCCTCTCAACCAATCCCGAACTCGAAAGAAACACCATGTCTGTCGCCGAAAAACTAATAGCCCAAGGCCGTGTTGAAGGCCGTGACGAAGGCCGCAATGAGGGCCGCAATGAGGGCCGCAATGAGGGCCGTGCAGAAGGTCAGGAAAAAGGCCTTTGGATCGGCAAAATCCAGACTTTGGAGGAGTTTTTAAATCAGCCTGTTAGTCCGCGTGAGGCGCTAGCAGCCATCGATCTGGCAGAACTCGAAACACGTCACCGCGAGCTGCACCGCGCGTATGAGCTACGCTTCAAGCCGCAGTGATTGGCTCATTTTTAAAACGCCTTTTCACGCCACTCCGAGGATCCGCGCATTGTCGAAATCATAGGGCGTGAGTTCGATCACGATGCGCTCGTCTGTGGCAAATTCGGCCTTCGCCTCGGAGAGCGGCTTCGAGAGATGCGCGAGGATCAATTTCCCGTTAGGCAGCTCGACCCGGTAAAGGACCGGGTTCAGGTTTTCCAATATTTTCCCTACGGCGTGGATCGTGGCATCTGGCATGGCGTGAGCGAGTCTTGCCCGCTGTCATGCCAAGGACAAGCCTTGGGCCGCGCCAGTTTCCGGCAATTCCTGAGCGGGGATGATGACCTTGCTTGACGGAAAGCTCAGGACAAGCATGATCCCGCCCGACGCAGCGTCACACTCGCTTGAAGCTCTAGATTCCTAACCTTTCTCCCACCCTCCACTGCCATGAAGATCCATTTTTCCACTGCTTTTGCCGCCCTCGGCTGCGTCCTGCTGGCCTCGTGTTATCCTTACGACGAGAGCAAAAACAAGAGACAACCTCCCAAGCAGACTCAGAAAACCATGACCACTGCCGAGCAACAAAAACTCAAGGAACAACGGGAGCGCATGAAGGAAAAGGAAGACCTCGCGAACAAGGAAATGTCGCCGGCCCCCGGCACCGCAACGCCTCCCTCCACGCCCGGTGAAACCGTCACCCATCCCCCCGTGGAAAAGCGCTCGGAATACCCGGTCGCGATGAAAGCTCCCGGCAAGGAGGGCTACGTTTTGAGTCCCTTTAACAACAAACTCATCGACGTGAAGGGCATGCCCAGCGGTCAGCTTGTGTCGGACCCAACCTATCCCGAGTCCGCCAAAAAGTTTTTCCGCGTGCCTTGAGAAATTTTTGATTCCCGGTAAACCCTACCCAGGAAAACCGACCGGGTCCGGCGCACTGGACCCGGTCTTTTGCTTTTCATGAAGACCGATTTCCCAACCATCACCATCCTCGGCGGCG
>JAYVEJ010000694.1:0-3093 GCA_043748885.1 Luteolibacter sp.
GTCGAGCTTGGCGAGCTGGGTCTGCTTCCAGCGGTCGTTGTCGGGGTCGAGCTTGCCGAGGATGTAAACGAGCTTGTGGAGGACGCCCATGGGGAAGGCTCCGGAGCCGCAGGCGGGGTCGAGGATTTTCAGGGCGTCGATGGCGGCGATGAGGGTGGCTTTCTCCCGCTCTGAGAAGTCTGGCACGTCTTCCGTGTAGGCGAAGAGGTGGTCGAGCTTTTGTCTAACCACAGAAGAGGAAGAATTTTCAACCACGGAATGCACGGATGAAGAGTTTTGATTTTCTTGCTCTGTGTTCTCTGTGCTCTCTGTGGTTAATTTTCTTTCGAAGTGGGCTTTGAGGGACTCGTCCACCATGTAGTCCACGATGGGGCGCGGGGTGTAGAACGAGCCGGTTTGTTTGCGGGCGGTGGTCTTGGTTTCCTCGTTGTAGGAGGCGAGGAGGTTCTCGAAAACCTTGCCAAGGAGCTCGGGATCGAGGGCGATTTCTTGGTCGATGGGGGTGTTCTCGACGATGGTGAATTTGTAGCGGTTGAGGATGTGAATGAGGCCGGTGACTTTCTCGGCTTTGCGCTTCTTGTCGCCGTAAGCTGCGGAGAGGTCGGCGGTTTCGCCGCCGTCGAAGAACAGCCGGTCGGGGACGGTGGGGCGCTTTTCTTTGCGGCGGGAGAAGCCGTCGAGGTAGCGTTTTGCTTGGGTGGTGTCGTCGGTGCGGTCGAGGCACTCGAAGAGGCCACCGTTGAGGAAGGGAATGTCGGCGAAGTGGGCGAGGGCTTCTTCTTGTTGGGCGGCGAAGAGGCTCTCGTAGCGATAGAGGTTGTTGACGTCGTAGGTGGCGCGATTTTTATGGAAGCCTTCGTCGGTGGCGAAGAGGCGGTAGGGTTTGCCGTTGCCGTCCTTGCCCATGCGCTGGTTGAGGGTGGCGAAGAACAGGTTTTGGAGGATGGCTTGGTAGTAGGTGGAGCTGGTCTCGCTCTCGGGATCGAAGCCTTTGAGGATTTGCGCGAGGTCGGCGGGGTGGAAGAGTTTCTCCGGGATGAGGTTTTTTTCCTTGAGGAACCAACAGAAGACCAGCCGGGTGAGCAGGCGGATGAGGCCGGTTGCGCGACGTTTTTCGGAGTCGGGTTCGAGGTCGGCGGGGAAATCGACTTGAGGGAGTGCCCAGAAATACCAGTTGGAGAGTTCTTTGTAGAAGCGGGCGTTGAGTAGCTCGACGTTGAAGATTTGCTCCCAAGCGGCGTGGAGGGTGTCGAAGTCCTGAATGGGGAGTTTTTTCGGGTGGACTAACTTTTCGAGGGCGAAGGAGGCGAGGATATCGAGGTGGCCGCGGTGAGGCTGGGAGAGCGAGATGTCACGGATGAGGGTGACTTTTTCGAGCACGTCCTTTTCCGCATGGAGCTTGTTGCGGCGGCGGTTGATGACGGCGATGGAGAGGGCGGGAGCGCCGGTGCTGTCGCCATGCCGGATGAGTAGCATGACGGGCATCGGAAAAACGCGGTTGAGCTGACGGGCGATGGCGGTGAGTGCGCCACGGGGGTAGTCCTTACCCTTCAGCTCGATGGCGAAGAAGAGGTAGGACTGGAGGAGGCTGGGCTGGACGGTGGTGTCCTTGAACAGGATGAGTTCGCGGGAGATGTCAGCGTCGCTGAGCTGGAAGAGGATGTCGGCGGAAGTCCAGTCGGCGAAGAGGGCTTTGGTTTGGTCGAACTTGGCTGGACCGCCTTGGGAGGTGATGAGTTCAAGGAAGGCTTGAGGCTTCGAGCCTTCGAGATTGAGGGTGCGGTCGCTGCGGTAGCCGAGGGTGTCGAGGAGGGAAAGAGCGGCATTCCGCAGGGACTGTGATGGGAATGCTTGGAGGGCGGACTGGATGGGCTGGCGGAGGTCGGGCATGGGAGAAAGTGTAAAGTGATCGGTCAGTAATGATCAGGAAAAATAAGAATGGCCCTTTTGCGTACGCCGATATTTCTGCAGGCGGCTGTTGGGTTTGTCAGGGAGAGTCATTTCAAGCAGACCTGCGGTGACGAGCCGCTGGATATGGCGTTTGTAATTCAGGTAGGCATTGGCGAGCCCGGCGGCTTGGAGGAGGTCGGCCTTGGATCGGGGTTCGCCCGCGCAGGCGCGGAGGATGGCGGCGACTTGCTCACTGACTGCCGCACCGACTTGCTCACCGGGGGGATTCCCGGACACCTCTAGCAGTGAAGCGAGGGTAGCGGAGAGCAGAAACTCGATGAAGGCGGTGGAGTTCCCGGTTTTGTCGCAGGTGGCAAGGACCTTGTAGTAGTCCTCGTGGCGTTCCCGGATGACGCTCTCCACGGGCAGCCAGGCGAAGAGTGGGTTCCAGCGGCTGAGGATGAGCGTCTGCCACAGACGACCGATCCGGCCGTTTCCATCCGAAAACGGGTGGATGAACTCCAGTTCGTAGTGGAAGACGCAACCGGCGATGAGCGGATGGGAGTCGGTGCGCTTGAGCCAACCGAGAAGATCCTTCATGAGACCGGGCACGCGGCCTGCTGGCGGCGCGAGGTGGATCACCTGATTTCCTTTGGCGATGCCGACCGAGCCGGTGCGAAAGCGTCCCGCATCATCCGCAAGTCCTTGCATCAGGAGACGGTGGGCAGTGAGAAGGTCCTTGGCGGAAGCGGGATTCCACAAGGGCATCGCCTCGTAGGTGGCGAAGGCATTTTTCACTTCCAGCACTTCCTTGGGCGGTCCGAGCACCCGTTTCCCGGCAATCACGGCGGTGACCTGCTCTAGGGTGAGGGTATTGTTTTCGATGCCTAGTGACGAATGGATAGCCCGAATCCGGTTTTGCCGCCGCAGGGTCGGCACCTTGCCGGATCCACCAAGAGCGTCCAACCGTCCCACTTCCCCGGCGATTTCCGCCGCCCGCGTGAGCATGGCGGAGGTGAGGGTGAAGGGCGGTTGATAAGCGGCGGACATGGCTATATCGGGAAATCCCCGCGAGCGCGATCTTCGGCGAGTTGCAGGGTGAGTTCGAGCTCGCGGCGGAGTTCCTCGCGGTCCGGGAGGTAGAGCTGGTATTTCTGGACGAAGAGTTGGCTGTTCATCTGATAGGTGGCGTATTCGACGAGC
>JAYVEJ010000695.1:0-8128 GCA_043748885.1 Luteolibacter sp.
CAAAGCGCCATTTTCGCGATATAGGCCCAGGCAGCGGAAATCATCAGCAGCGCCATCAGTGAGCGGATGCCGCTGCATCCTGCGGCAATGTCTAACGGCTTCCAATCGCCTTTCAGTGGCAGGACTTTGGTGCCTTCCACATACGTCCCCACCCCGAAAAGTCCTGAGCCATGGTGGGCCAACGAGGTGGCTAACAATTGCAAGTGCGTCGTCCATTGTTGGAAGCCGGGCAGTGGGATGGCCAACCAGAAAAAGACCAGCGGAAAGGCCAGCAACTTCGCCACCCGCGAGCCCCACAGATACCAAGCGGAACCCCATAACAGAAACGGCAGCGCTCCCATTGCCACCCGCGGCTGCAGCGTCCGGCAAGCTATGGCATAGAGTATCACTCCGAACATCACGACTAACAGCCCCCAGTAACTGCCTTCACCCGCGACCGCTTTGAGATCCTTGAAGCGGTAAATGATCAACCCCGCGATGACGAAGGGAAACAGCAACCCGTGCTCATAGTCAGTCTCGCCATTCCAAGCGCTGTAAATCCAACCGAATGCCGATTGATTGCGAACCGAGCCGTGCTGGGTTTCAAACCCATAGAACCAAACTAACACCGCCACTGAGATGGCGAGAGAGAGCCAGCGGACCGTTATTTCTGACCCCGAAGCGGGCGATTGCCGGGCACCAGTGGCTGGCTCAGAGGGGTGGGATGGCATCAGTGAGGGATGGGTTGGACGAATTACGAGCAAAGTATTGCCGACCGTCCATCCACTGTCAATGATCCGCCCGCCTGCCCGTTTATTGCTATTTTGCCCATGAAAATCATCAGTGGAACCGCTCACCGCGCGCTTGCCGAGCGCATCGCAAAAAACATCGGCCAACCGCTGGCCGATGTTCACGTTTCCGCCTTCCCCGATGGTGAAACCGAGGTCAAAATCAACGAAAACGTCCGTGGGGCGGATGTTTTCATCATCCAGCCGAGCTGCCCGCCGACCAATCACAACCTGATGGAACTGCTGATCATGGTGGACGCCGCGCGCCGCGCCAGCGCCGAGCGGATCACAGCGGTGATGCCATTTTTCGGCTACGCCCGGCAGGACCGGAAAGACCAACCGCGCGTCCCAATCACCGCCAAACTGGTGGCCAATTTACTCACCTCCGCTGGCGTCCACCGAGTTCTAACCATGGACCTCCACGCCCCGCAGATCCAAGGATTCTTCGACATTCCGGTGGATCATCTCTACGCGAAATCCGTACTCATCAGCTACCTCCGCGAGCGCCACCCGGACACTTCTAACCTCACCGTCGTATCGCCCGATGTCGGCGGTGTGAAAATGGCCCGCGCCTACGCCGATGCGCTCGGTGCCGAGCTCGCCATCGTCGCCAAACACCGCGTCAGCGCCACCCGCGTGGAGGCGATGAACGTGATCGGTGAGGTCGAAGGCCGCGATGTGCTACTCGTCGATGACATGACGGAAACGGCCGGCACTCTCACTGCCGCCGCGGATATTCTCCACAAGCACGGAGCCAAGCGAATCTACGCCGGCGTTTCCCACGCGATTCTCGGCGATCTTGCCCACCAGCGGATTCGCGACTCTGCGATCGAGGAGGTCATCACCACCGATTCCGTGCCGCAAGCCGCCGGACCAAAAGTCCAAGTCGTGGGGATCGCCCCGTTGTTAGGTGAGGCTATCCGCCGGATTCACGGCGGGCAGTCGATCACCTCGCTGTTCTCGGTTTGAGCGATTGTTCAACAATTTTTTGACAAGCAGCCGTCGGCCCGCTATATCCGCCGCCCCGTACTGGGTGCAGTAATCCCCGGCGGCAACTCACAAAACCGACCTAACGTCATGGCCAAGAAGACATCTCTCAAAGCAGCACCGCGCGCCCGCACCGGCTCCGGCCGCCTCAATCAAATGCGCCGCGAAGGCTGGGTTCCCTCCGTGATCTACGGCAAGGGCACCGACAACATCAACCTCAAGGTGGACGCGAAAACCTTCGCCGATCTCCTTGCTCACAGCAGCTCGGAAAATATTCTTGTGAACTTGGAAATCGAAGGTCACGGCACCCGCCTCGCCTTCCTTCAGTCCGTCCAGCACGACTCGCTCTCCGGCATCACGCTGCACGCGGACTTCCGCTCGATCGACGAAAACACCCCGATCACCGCCCACATCCCGACCCACCTCAACGGTGAATCCGCCGGTGTCAAAGCCGGTGGCTTGATCGAGCAATACGTCCACGCTATCGAAATCACCTGCTTGCCTAACGACCTTCCTGAGACCATCGAGGTCGATATCAGCACCCTGCAAATCGGCGATTCGCTGCATATCGGCGAGATTACCTACCCGGCCGGCGTCCGCGCCACTCATGCCGCAGACGTCGTCGTCGCCCACGTCAGCAAGGCCGCAGCTGCAGTTTCAGAAGATGCTGCCGCGCCTGCTACCAAGTAAGCTGCAAATTCGTTTCTCCGAAACGCCCGGACTGCTCACGCGGCCCGGGCGTTTTTTGATTTCAGCCTTTCAGTTTTCAGCATTTCAGCTTTTACCCCTCTATGTCCTTCACTCTCATCGTCGGCCTCGGCAATCCTGGGCGGCAATATGAAGACACCCGCCACAACGTGGGCTTCAGGGTGCTCGACCGTCTCGCCGCCGCCGAGGGGGCTGTTTTCCAGTCCGCGCCCAAGTGGCAAAGTCACCTCGCCAAGCTCCCCGGCTGCGGCACGATTTTGCTCAAACCGCAGACTTTCATGAACCTCAGTGGCCGCGCGATCCAGCAGATTCTCTCGTTTCACAAATGGCTGCCGGAGCAAATGTTAGTGGTTTATGACGACGTCGCGCTCCCACTGGGCACCCTCCGCTTTCGCGAAAAAGGCTCCGCCGGTGGCCACAATGGGATCAAGTCCATCCTTCAACATTTGGGCAACGACGCCTTCCCGCGACTCAAGCTCGGCATCGGCGGTAGCCAGCCCGGCGAAATGGTCGGCCACGTCCTCGGCAAGTTTTCCCCCGACGAAAAACCGCTTCTCGAAAACATGCTTGCCACCGCTCTGGAAGCCGTGCAGCTTGCGCGCTCCCAAGGCATCGCCACTGCGGCGCAACGCTTTCACACTCGTAATAATCCACTCCCAGCAACAGATGAGTCGCAAATATCAAGGCCTGATCGTCCTTAACACCAAGTCCCTCGACGGCACCGTCGATGAACTCGTCACTTCCATTTCCAAAGAATTCGAAGCCGAAGGCGCGAAGCTCGATAAGGTCGCCCAACTCGGTCGCCGCCAGTTTGTTTACAATGCCCGCCACCTCGAGTCCGGCCATTATGTGAACTACACCTTTGAAGGCGCACCCGATGTGATCACCAAGATCCAAAGCCGTCTCAAGCTCAACGGCCACGTCCATCTCCAGCATTTCCTGCGGATCGCCTAAGTTTTCCGTTAGCGAACGAGGGCGCAAACCTCCAGCAATCTATCTGCTATGGCCAATCTCAATAAAGTCATGCTCATCGGCAATCTCACCCGAGATCCCGAGCTGCGCCACACGCCCAAAGGCAGCGCGGTCGCCGAAATCAGTCTTGCGATCAACCGCAACTGGACCAATGACCAAGGCCAGAAGCAGGAAGATACCACCTTCGTAGAAGTGACCCTCTGGGGACGCCAAGCGGAACTTGCCCAGCAATACCTCACCAAAGGCCGACCCGTTTACATCGAGGGTCGGCTCCAACTCGATAGCTGGGACGACAAGGACACTGGCAAGAAGCGCAGCAAATTGCGGGTCATCGGCGAGAACATGCAGTTCATCGACAGCAAACCCGGCGGTGGCGGCGGGTATTCCGAGCGCCCGCAACAAGCTTCCTCTGCCGCTCCTCAGCAGCGCTCCGGCCCGCCGCAAGGTGCCTCCGCCGCCCCTGCCGAGGACTTCCAAGAAGACGACGACATCCCGTTTTGAAGTGATCTAACTTCAGATAATTTCCCAAGCGAGGCCGCGCTAGCAGCCTCGCTTTTTCGTGGCGTGATCCAGGCCTTCCTGCCTTGCGTCACCCGAACTTCAGCACCACCCGCCGTTGTCCGGCCCGCATGAATCCCATGGAGGCCATGCGGGTGTGATCCCGGCGCAGCTCACGCGGATAGACGGGTGTCCTCCTCGGCTTCTCGGAGGTTGCTAAAGCGAGCTATTCCGCCAGTATCCGCCCGTGAAAGTTAGAAAAGCCGTCATCACCGCCGCCGGGAAATCCCAGCGCACGCTCCCGCTCCAGACGCTGGTGGACCGCGACGGCAGTTCCCGCACCGCCCTCGCCATTCTCGCCGAGGAAATCACCTCCGCCGGGATTGAAGAAATCGCGGTGATCATTTGCCCCGGCGATGAAATTGCCTACGCCGCAGCCGCCGGTCCGCACGCCGGGCGCATGACATTTATCCGCCAACCCGAAGCCCTCGGCTACGCCCACGCCGTCCGTTGCGCCGCCGAGTTTACCGGCGCGGATCCGTTTCTACTGATGGTCGGCGATCACCTCTATCTGAGCCGCACCGAGACCTCCTGCGCGGCCCAACTGTTAGCCACCGCCGCGGCGGAAAACTGCGCGGTGTCCGCCGTCCAAGCGACCCACGAAAGCAAGCTCCCGCTCTACGGCGCGATCGGTGGCCGACGGCTGCCGGGCAGCGATTTCCTCTATCAGGTCGAGACCGTCATCGAGAAACCCACGCCGACCGAGGCCGAGCAGAAGCTCGTCATCCCCGGACTCCGCGCGGGCAATTACCTGTGCTTCTTCGGCCTCCATGTGCTCACGCCGACGGTCATGGAAATCCTCGCCCGCCAGCTTGCGGCCGGGCCAGCAGACCTTTCCCGCGCCCTCTCAGAAATCGCCCGCCGCGAGCGCTACCTTGCCCACGAACTCCAAGGCCGCCGTCACGACATCGGCGTGCGCTACGGACTTCTAACTGCCCAGCTCGCGCTCGGCCTGGCGGGAAAAGACCGCGACGAGGTGCTCACTAACATCGTCGAGCTGCTCGCCCAATCCCACGCCTAACTGGTCATGGCCCTGCTCCCGCTCATCACCTCGCCGGACGACGCCGTCCGCAACCAGTCGCTCGACGCCGCCTGCGAGAAACTCACCCTCGCAGAACTCCTCGCCGAGGCCGACGCGCTCGACGCCTTCCGCCGCTCTAGCGAAAATCTCTATCACCGCGTCCGCGCGCTGTTGTTTCTCTACTCGATCCACCGCTTCCACTTGCCGCTGCGGCTTGCTGGGAGTGACCAAGCGGGTGCCATTCCTTTCAAAGGTTACGAGAATTTGCTCGAACGCCGCTTCGAGGAAGCCATCGACGTTTTCCTGAAAACCCAGCGCAGCGAAGGTGCAAGCGACGGGATTTCCAGCGCCCTTGCTTCCGTCTATCAGCGGCTTGCTTTCCAGACGCTGGCCGACCAGGTCCGCCGCAGCGTCCGCAGCGTGAGCGGCAACCAATGGATGTTCCGGATGGGCCACCCATCTGACCAACCGCTGCGGATCCGCCCGGAAATCGCTCGGCGCGATCCAGCCACCGGCACCTATCCGATTTTGCGCGAGCGCACGCCGGTGCGGATGGATCTAACGCACTGCGGCTGGAGCGACATCTTCTTCCTCGGCATGGACTACCCCGAGGGCGCGAAGGTGCTCAACATTTCCATCGACCTCGCCATCCACGGTCGCGACAAGGCACCGAGTCCACCGGTCGAAGCCAGCTTGCGAATCATCGAGGAACCGATCCTCCGCCTGACCAGCGTCGATCTCGGTTGCAGCGCGGAAATTTCCAGCCTCAACGAAGTTTTCGATTTCGCCAAAGACTACCTCGGCCTGCTCAAGGCCGCGGTCATCGCCAGCGGCATCGTGCCGCCCGGCATTGAGGGTTCCGGCCAAAGCCTAGCGGATTTGTTAGCCCGCGTGGTCGGTCCGGGGAAAGGTCTCGAACTCGTCTCTAACGTCAACAACATCCCCAAAGGCTCGCGGCTCGCGGTTTCCACCAACTTGTTAGCGGCGCTGATCAGCGTCTGCATGAGAGCCACCGGCCAAGCCCACTCGCTCACCGGTCCGCTGGAGGAAAGCGAGCGGCGGATCGTGCTGGCCCGTGCCTTGTTAGGCGAATGGCTCGGCGGCTCCGGCGGCGGTTGGCAGGATTCCGGCGGCGTCTGGCCCGGCATGAAACTCATCCAAGGCACCTTCGCCAAAGAGGGCGATCCCGAGCACGGCATTTCCCGTGGCCGCCTGATGCCGACCCACAAAGTGCTCGACGAAACCGACGTCCCGGCCGAGGCCCGCCAAAAACTCCAAGACTCACTGGTCCTCGTCCACGGCGGCATGGCTCAAAATGTCGGCCCCATTTTGGAGATGGTCACCGAGAAATATCTCCTGCGCAGCGGCCCCGAGTGGCTCGCCCGCCAGCAAACCCACGGCATCCTTGAGAAAATTCTAACTGCCCTGCACACTGGCGACATCCCGGCCATCGGCGCGGCGACCACCGAGAATTTCAAAGAACCCATCCAGACGATCATCCCGTGGGCCAGCAACCTCTACACCGAGACGCTCATCGAGAAAATCAGCACCGAATTCGGCTCCGACTTCTGGGGCTTCTGGATGTTAGGCGGGATGGCTGGCGGCGGCATGGGCTTCATTTTTGCGCCTGCTAGAAAGGCCGAAGGTCAGCAACGGCTGCAAGCGATCATGTCCGAGACCAAGGAAATGTTAGCCTCCGCGCTGCCGTTCGCGATGGAGCCGGTCGTTTACGATTTCGCGATCAACGAGCGCGGCACTTGGGCGGATCTGCTAGCCGGCGAGGACGCGTTGATGCCCGCCGGCTACTACAGCTACCTCGTCCCCCAGCTTTTGCGGAAGGGCCGCCACGAACTCTCCGCACTCCGCCTCGCCGAGCTCGACCACTTCGCCACCGCCTGCCGCGACCACCCCGAACTCCGTGGGATGGTGCAGACGCTGTTCGACTCGATCTTCCCCCGCAGCGAGGGCAACAGCCGCAACCGTGAATCGCTCACGGAAATCCTCGCCAGCCACGGCTTTGATCGCACCGCCCACGAAGAAATCCGCGAGGATCTCAAGGCGGGACGCATCGGCCTCGCCCAGAACCGGCTGCCCGCGAATGCGATCATCGAAGACGTTAGGGAAACCGATCTCACCCAGGCAGCCGCCATTTCAGCCGCCTCGCGAACGAGGGGCCTAACTGCATTAAACAATGGTGAGGTCGCCGTGGTCACTCTCGCCGCCGGTGCCGGCTCGCGCTGGACCCAAGGCGCGGGCGTGGTCAAGGCGCTGCATCCGTTTTGCAAACTCGGTGGGCTACACCGCTCGTTCATCGAGACCCACCTCGCCAAAAGCCGCAAAACCGGTCGCGAGGCGGGCACTCCCCTACCCCACATTTTCACCACCAGCTATTTCTCGCACGATCCGACGGAACGATTTCTAACGCACTACAAAAACTACAACTACCCCGGTCCGCTCTATCTCTCGCAGGGCAAATCCATCGGCTTGCGCACCGTGCCGACCGTCCGCGACTTGCGTTTCGCCTGGGAGGAAATGCCGCAGCAAGTGCTCGATGTGCAGCAGCAAAAAGTCCGCGACTCGCTGCGCACCGCCCTGCTCCATTGGGCCGAATCCACCGGCGAGGCCAGCGACTACACCGATAACCTCCCGCTCCAATGCCTCCATCCCGTTGGCCATTGGTATGAAGTTCCCAACCTCCTGCGCAACGGCACGCTCGCCTCCCTGTTAGCCGAACGCCCGCAGCTCCAGACGCTGGTTCTTCACAACATCGACACCGTCGGCATGAACGTGGACCCCGCGCTGCTAGGCCACCACCTCGACAGCGGCGCAGGACTCAGTTTCGAGGTCATCACCCGCCGGCTCGAAGACCGCGGCGGCGGCCTTTCCCTCGTCAACGGTCGCCCGCAGCTCGTCGAAGGCCTCGCGATGCCGCGCGAGGAAGACGAGTTCAACCTTTCCTACTACAACAGCAATACTTGCTGGATCCAAGTCGATGCGCTGCTAGACGCCTTCCAACTCACCCGCGCCGACCTAACCGACCTAGAAAAAGTCAACACCGCCATCCGCACCCTCGCCGCGCGGATGCCGACTTACATCACCCTCAAGGAGGTCAAAA
>JAYVEJ010000696.1:0-3087 GCA_043748885.1 Luteolibacter sp.
AGAACGGCGCTCGCCGTGGTGGAATCCGGCAACGCGCAGGCGGGCATCGTTTACAAGACCGACGCCGCCATTTCGAAAAAAGTCAAAGTCGCGTTAGAGATTCCCGCCGCCGATACGCCGAAGATCATTTATCCGGCAGCCGTGGTCAAAGACTCGCGCCACGCCGCCGCAGCCCGCAAGTTTCTCGGCTACCTATCGGAAAAATCGGCGACGGAATGCTTCCGCAAGTTTGGCTTTTCCACGACTCCGCCATGAGCCAGGAGGAACTCCAGATCGTTGCATTTTCCCTGCTGATGGCGCTGCTAGGCACCGTGCTCATCCTGCCTCTCGGCGTCGCGCTCGGCTGGTTGTTAGCCCGCAAGCAATGGCCGGGCAAGACGCTGGTGGAAACCCTCGTCGCCTTGCCGCTGGTCCTGCCGCCGGTCGTCACCGGGCTGGTCCTGTTGCGCTTGTTCGGCAGGCGCGGGCCGCTCGGAGCGTGGCTCGATCACACGTTCCAGACCGATGTCGTCTTCACTTGGAAAGCGGTGATCATGGCTTTATCGGTGATGTCGCTGCCCTTGTTAGTTCGCAATGCCCGCGCCGCGATTGAGGAGGTCAGCCCGGAAATGGAGCAAGTCGCCCGCACGCTCGGTGCCTCGGAGTGGCGAGTTTTTTGGTGCATCACCCTGCCGCTTGCCAAGCGTGGAATCCTAGCAGGTTGCCTGCTTGCCTTTGCCCGCGCCCTCGGTGAATTTGGAGCCACCATCATGGTTGCCGGAAATATCCCGGGCCAAACCACCACCCTCTCGGTCGCCATCTATCAGCACGTCCAACTCGGCCAGGACGCCACGGTCTGGAAGCTCGCCGCGATCTCCGCAGGCATCGCGTTTACAGTGCTCTATCTGAGCGAGCTGCTTCAAAGGAAGAGGTGAAGCGGCATGGACTGCGGCGGGAAGCGACAGTGCCACACCGCTTTGGATTCTTCGCACGTAGAACTCAGCCAAAATTCAATCGACATTTAGTTTTGTTTTGACGGTCGGCTATGGAGATAAAGATCACTCCCTCGACTCGACTGGTTTGAACCGAAACCCTACGAAGCGTCCCTCGAAAGCCCCAAAGTCTTGAGTAAATGGTCTATCATCAAGCCAGAAGTCGCGACAGCGATGATGATTCAAAAAGAGATTTGATTTGGGCCGAATCCCTTATCGGCATTAATATCTATGTTGACAAACGGGGCTGAGCCACTCGTTATTTTGGACTACAGATAGATTAGTAGTCCGCCACTGAAATGCCAAGGGAGGAGACCTCCCTTCCGCCTATTTTAGCAGTGGAAATCCCTCCTCCAAAATCTTGCCCAGTGCGCCGGGGTCGCTTACACCGTCCGCCCGCATGACTCACCTCGAAGCAATCGCCCGCGAAACCGGCATTTCACTTTCCTCCGTCACCACCACCGCCAAGTTGCTTGCCGAGGGCGCGACGGTTCCTTTCCTTTCCCGCTACCGCAAGGAGCAGACTGGCTCGCTCGACGAGGTTCAGATCACCACCATCCGCGACCGGATGCTGCAGCTCGCTGAGTTAGATTCACGCCGCAGCGCGGTGCTAAAATCGCTGGAGGAGCGCTCGCTGCTCACTCCCGAGCTAAAAAAGAAACTCGAAGCCGCGCTCACCCTTGCCACCGTCGAGGACATTTTTGCGCCTTACCGGCCGAAGCGCCAGACCCGTGCGACTAAGGCCATCGAACGCGGCCTAACCCCGCTCGCCGACTTCATCTTCGACAACCAAACCGCCGATCCCGAGGACGAGGCTGCGAAGTTTCTCAACCCGGAAATGGAAGTGCCCACCACCGTGGAAGCCCTCGCCGGGGCCCGCGACATCATCGCGGAACGAGTCGCCGACGACGCAGCGCTGCGGGGCCGGGTTAGAAAAATTTACGAAGAAGAAGCGACCGTTTCCTCCAAGATCATGTATGGAAAAGAAGAGGAAGCGGACGCGCAAAAATTTCGCGACTACTTCGAGTGGAGCGAGCCGTTCCGCTCCATCCCGTCGCACCGGACGCTGGCAATCCGCCGCGGCGAAAAGGAAGGTTTCCTGCTGATGCGGGTGGAAGTGCCGTTAGACCGAGTGACCGGCTCAGCCTTGCCGGAGTGGGTGAAATCCAACGGCCCGGCCGGCAAGCAAGTCGCGCAAGCCGTCGAGGATGGTTGCAAGCGGCTGCTCATGCCGTCGATGGAAACCGAGGCCCGTCTGCTGGCGAAGAAAAGCGCGGATGTCACCGCCATCACGGTCTTTGCCGACAATTTTCGCGAACTCTTACTCGCCTCGCCGCTGGGTGAAAAGCGCTTGTTAGCCATCGACCCCGGCTTCCGCACCGGTTGCAAGACGGTCGTGTTAGACCGCTCCGGCAAGCTGCTGCACCACACCGTGCTTTACGCCACCGCCGGCTCGCAGAACCAAGCTTACGAAGCCGCCGTCGAGGTGACGGCGCTGATCAAGAAGCACGACATTGAGGCCATCGCCATCGGCAACGGCACCGCCGGCCGCGAGACCGAGTCGTTCATCAAAAAGCTCAAACTTCCCTCCTCCATCCCCGTCGTGATGGTGAATGAAAGCGGTGCTTCGATTTACTCCGCCTCGGATGTGGCGCGGGAAGAATTTCCGAACGAAGACGTCACCGTCCGCGGTGCTGTTAGCATTGGCCGTCGCCTGATGGACCCGCTTGCCGAGTTGGTGAAGATCGACGCCAAAGCCATCGGCGTCGGCCAATACCAGCACGATGTCGATCAGCGGGCACTCAAGGCCAGCCTCGACGACACGGTTGTGAGTTGTGTGAACGCCGTGGGCGTGGAGATCAACACCGCCTCCAAGCAACTGCTCTCCTACGTCTCCGGCCTCAACGCCTCGCTCGCCGAAAACATCGTCGCTTGGCGCAATGAAAATGGTGCCTTCACCTCGCGCGAACAGTTGAAGAAAGTCCCGCGTCTCGGCGAGAAAGCCTTCGAGCAAGCCGCCGGATTTCTCCGCGTGCGTGGCGGCAAGCACCCGCTCGACTCCTCCGCCGTCCACCCGGAACGCTACCCGCTCGTCGAGAAAATGGCGGCGGATGCC
>JAYVEJ010000697.1:0-3086 GCA_043748885.1 Luteolibacter sp.
ACCTTTTCTTTCAGTGAAATCAGTTAAAATCAGCGCAATCAGTGGTAAATCTTGCAGCTGAAACCTATGTCATTTTCCTTTCAAGGATCACAGCTCCCCGATGGCCGCCATGATTCGTTTGGCGATGCGGTCGTAGCATTCCTTCGAATCGCCCTGGGTATCTTCTGCGGTTAGGCGGATGGGTTTGCCGACGGCCACGGTGATGCGGGCGAAGCGGATTTTACTTGAGCCGCGTGGGAGTGCCTCGCGGGCACCGGAGATTCTAACGGGCTGGATGACAGCTCCGGATTTCACGGCGACTAGGCCGATGCCGGGGGCGGCGGTGCCAAGGTTTCCATCGAGCGTGCGCTCACCTTCGGGAAACACGAGCACGCGTTCACCCTCCTTGAGCTTGCGGATGATCGTTTTTAAACTGCCCATGTCGGGACGGTCCTGATCGACCGGGATGGCGTTCCACTGCGGATAGAGCCATTTTCCGAAGCCGACAAACAAGGTCTTGCGAGCCAGGTAGACCATCTCGGTCTTGTAGAGATTTCCGATGAGCGGTGGATCGAGGAAGCTCTGGTGGTTAGACGCGACGAGAACCGGACCTTCGGAAATGAGGTTTTCCTCGCCGGTGATTTTTAGCCCGAAAATGGTGCGGAAGGCCGCGCCGAATGCCATCCAGCCCAGCCAATAGACCCAGCTCATCTGTGATTCGACTTTCAAAGCGCGGCGGATAGATTGTCCAAATCGAGCAGGCCTTGTTGCTTGAGAATTTCGAGCGCCGCCTCCACTCCGCTTTCGATGGTGTGGTGCGAATTGTCGAGCACCACGGCCCCTTCGGCGATTATCAAGGGGGCGTGGGTCCGCTCGCTGTCGGCGGCGTCGCGCTTGGAAACGGAATCGACCTCGCCCACATGGCTGCGGCGGGCGGCGCGGACTTGCTCGTCGGCATCGACATAGATTTTAAACGGAGTGTCCGGAAAAACCACGGAGCCGATGTCGCGGCCTTCCATGATGATGCTGGTGTGGTCGAGGTAGTTGCGCTGGAGGGCGACTAACCTTTCCCTAACTTCGGGGATGGCGGAAATCGCGGAGACGTTCGAATTAATCGCCTCGCTGCGGAGTTCGTCGCCGGGGTCCACGCCATCAATGGTGCAAGTGGAGGTCATGCCGATTTCACCGCAATGGATGTCGATGCGATCCATCATGGCGACGACGGCCGCGGCGTCTGCGGGGTCGATATTTTCCTGAAGGGCCTTCCAAGTGACGGCGCGATACATGGCCCCGGAGTTAACCATCACCAGCCCTAACCGTTTGGCGATTTCGCGGGCGAGCGTGCTTTTGCCAGAGGCGGCAGGGCCGTCGATGGCGATGGCGAAACGGTGGTTGTTAGCAGGATCTTGGCTCACGCTAGGGAAACGGTTGGCAGGGTGAAATCGGCGGCGTTTGACCGCTCGTGAAGAATGGCGTCCAGGTGATGGGCGAATCCCGGGTAGGAAGTGTTTACGCAGTCGGTGTTGGTGATGACGGTTTCCCCCTCTGCGAACAGGCCGGCGATGGCGAAGGCCATCGCGATGCGGTGGTCGCCGAAACTGTCGATCACCGCGCCGTGAAGTGGCTTGCCGCCTTGGATTTCCATGCCGTCCTCGAACTCCTCGACCTCGGCTCCCATCGCGCGCAAGCCGTTGACGACGGTGGTGATGCGGTCAGTTTCCTTGACGCGAAGTTCCTTGGCATTGCGGATGACGGTGCGGCCTTGCGCGAGCGCTGCGGCGATGGCGATGACGGGAATTTCATCAATGAGATTGGCGATTTCCTCGATGAAAATGGTGGTGCCTGTGAGTGCGGCACCGTGAATCTCGATGTTGCCGATCGGCTCGCCCTCGGAGTTGTGGACGATCTCGGACATGTGCGCACCCATCCGGCTGAGGACTTTAAGGATGGCCGTGCGGGTCGGGTTGAGGCCGACGTCTTTGACTAACAACCGCGAACCCGGAAGCGCGGCGGCGGCGACCAGCCAGAATGCGGCGCTCGAAATATCGCCAGGCACGGTGAAATCGCAGGCTTGCGGCATTAGCCCGCCGTCGATGGAAATCGCGTTGCCCTCGCAGCGGGTGATCACGCCAAACGACGCTAACATCCGCTCGGTGTGGTCGCGAGTTTCGGCAGGCTGGGTGACGGTGGTGGTCCCAGTGGCGAACATGCCTGCTAGAAGCACCGCGCTTTTTACTTGGGCGCTGGCGACCGGCATTTCGTAGCGGATCGGACTCAATTTGGCGGCGTGGATGAAGAGGGGAGCGCAGCCGGGTTTCTCGCCGCGGGTCTCGATGTTAGCGCCCATTTGACCGAGCGGGACGGTGATGCGGCCCATCGGGCGCGAGGACAGCGAGGCGTCGCCAAAGAGTTCTGTGGAAAAATTTTGCCCGGCGAGAAGGCCTGCTAGAAGTCTCATACCGGTGCCGGCATTGCCACAGTCGATGGGCGCGGCGGTGGCTGTTAGTTTCATCGACTGGCCGTGGATGCGCAGGTCCACAGGGCCGTAGCCGGTTAGCTCGGCAAGCACTTCATGGCGGGCACCGAGCGCCTGCATGGCGTTGAGCGTGTTCACGCAATCCTCGCTGGGCAGGAAGTTGCGGACGGTGCAGGTGCCGTTAGCAAGTCCGCCGAGGATGGCGGCGCGGTGGGACATACTTTTGTCGCCGGGGACGCTGAACTCCGCGTGAAGTTTGGAAATGGATCTAACTCGAAATTCCGACATTTGAAGGGGCAAGAAAGTGGCTATTGGGGTGAGTTCAGCGGGTCGCGTCGCTGCTTGGCAGTGGTGAGCCAAGTCCGGGCATGTTCTTGGTTGCCGCTCTCGAGGCTGGCAAGGATTTCGCGCAGGTCCGCGATGGTTTCCTCCAGCAGGCCCGTTAGAGCCGAGCGATTTTCAATGACGATTTCCGCCCACATCGTGGGATTTCCGGCGGCGACGCGGGTGGTGTCGCGCAAACCGCCACCGCCGAAGCGACCTTCTGACGGGTCTTTTAAACAAACCCGCGCGGCACTGGCGGCGATGAGGTGCGGCAGGTGGCTGATCCTCGCGACGAGTTCGTCGTGGA
>JAYVEJ010000698.1:0-3084 GCA_043748885.1 Luteolibacter sp.
CAAAAACGACATCAGAACCCGCCGCTAAAGATTCTGAAACTACGCCGAAGCCCGTCGCTAAAAAAGCCACCAAAGCCGCGAAGAAAGTAGCGGCGAAGAAAGCGGCTCCCGTTGCCGAGAAAGCGGCTCCCGCCGCAGCCCCCGCTGCTAAAAAAACCGCTGCGAAACCTTCACTCGATGCGATCGCCCGCGCCGCGTATTTGAACTACCGCCGCCGGGTGGAGCAAGGCCTGCCGGGCGATTCCCACGGCGATTGGCTGGAAGCAGAACGCCAATCCTCGTGATCGTAGCGCCCCGCTGATTTTTTCCAACGCTTCCGACTTGGAGAGCCGGGGAAACGCCGCCAGAGTCCGCCGCGTGAACCCCTGCTCCTCCCTTGGAATCGGCTTGGCCGGATTCGGAACCGTCGGTTCCGGCGTCTGGAACACCCTCAAGCGTAACGGCGAACTCATCACCGGACGCACCGGCGGAGGAGTGACCCTGCACATCGCGAAAATCCTCGTCCGCGATCTGGCAAAGGTCCGTGCGACCACCAGCGAGGTCGCTCAGGAAATTTTCACCACCGATTGGCGCTCACTCGTCGCCGATCCGGCGGTGGACATCGTCGTCGAGCTGATCGGCGGGACGACCGACGCTTTCGACATCGTGGTCGCCGCCTTGCGGGCGAAAAAACCAGTAGTCACCGGCAACAAGGCGCTGCTGGCCGAGCGCGGCGTCGAGCTATTCGCCATTTCGCGGGAAATGGACACGCCGATCCACTTCGAGGCCGCCGTCGCGGGTGGAATCCCGATCATCCGCACCGTGCAGGATTCGTTCATCGGCAACCGGATTCACTCGTTTTCAGGGATCATCAACGGCACCTCGAATTACATCCTCGGTCGCATGACCGATGCCGGGTTGACCTTCGCAGCCGCGCTCGGCGAGGCCCAAGCACTCGGCTATGCGGAGGCCGATCCAGCGCTGGACGTGAATGGCTGGGACGCCGCCCACAAGGCGATTCTCCTCGCCACTCTCGCCTATGGATTTCCCATCGCCCCGGGGTCGATTCACGTCTCCGGCATCGAGCAAGTGCGCCCAGCTGACATCAGTTTCGCGAAAAATCTGGGCTACGCCGTCAAGCTGTTAGCCGTGATCCGCGAGCACGCCGACGGCGCGGTGGAACTGCGCATCCAGCCGTCATTCATCGCCCAAACTCACATCCTCGCCTCCGTCCACGGTGTCTTCAACGCCGTCGCCGTGCATGGCGACGCTGCCGGTGAGTCGTTATTTTACGGCCGTGGTGCCGGCCAAGATCCCACCGCCTCCTCGGTGGTGGCAGATCTGGTAGAAGCCGCGCGCTCGCTCGGCCAAGTTTCCGGCCACCGCGGGTTTTTGCCCTATCGTGAGAGCGGGCGGATTCTGCCAGTCGGCGAAACTTCGACCGCCTATTACGTGCGCTTCGACGTGACCGACCGACCCGGCGTCATCGCGGAAATCGCCCGCGTTCTAGCGGATCACCGGATCGGGATTTCCGGCACCCACTCGCCGGTCAACCCGTCCAACCCCGACGCGGAGTTCGTGGATATGGTGTTCCTCCTCCACACTTGTCCCTTCGGGAAACTTCAGACCGCGCTCGCCGAGATCGAGACTCTCGACTGCATCAACAGCACCCCCGTGGTGTTCCGCATCGAAAATCTAGGGTGAGCGACGGGGCGTAACCGGCCCATTTTGCGACCCTGCCGACAGCTCACTTCACCGCCCGAAGCGAGGCCATCCCGGTAAATTGGAACTTGCTCAAAATATCGCGAGCGTCCGCCACTAAGCCTTCCGAGACCCCGTCTTTTTCCCACTGCACGCAGATTTCGGATTGGAAATCGTCACTGCTCCGGCAGCTATAACGGATGCCTCTGTCCGAGAACGGCGAGTCCTGAGGGGCAGCACCGCAGCGGGGGCACCGCACGCGGAATTGTGCTGGGAATAAAACCAAGTTATTCCCGCTGCCGTCGGTGTTGCGATCGTTAGTCGTCATAAGTATCTCGATTCTCGCTCGCCGGAATGTCCGAAATAGACACTGGGAGACCCGCGAAACACTTTTGACAAAACTCTGTTCTCCCCCCGAAGAACGGCGGCAAATTGGCAGGTTACGTGCCAGTTTCCAAGCCTTTTTCACAAACTGTTCAATTTGAGATTGCTAGGAGTTTGCCTTAGGCGCACCCGTTAGGCCATTGGCACCGCAAAATCATGCAAACCATTCACCAACCCGCAAAATTTGCAGGAGCATGAGCTTGATGCAGCGTGCCGTCCACAAGCTTGAGCTTATCGGCGAGATGGGCGAGCCGGGCATCGGGTCCACGCGGTGGGGATTCCGCTGGCGAGTTCCAGGAACACCTGTTTGAGCAATTCGAGGCCACCTATTCTTGCCGTTATCGCGGCTTTTATTTTCAAAGGGGTCTCCTCTGGCAACGCGGACCCAAGTATTTCGAGGAGACAATTGCGCTTCTGCCATCCCCATCCAAGGGGAAGATTAAAAGTTAAGGGTTTTACGGCAGCCCGGTGTTTTACCCTGTGGAACGGAGAAAACCAAACGTTCCAACCCACGTAAAATTGAATATAGATCATGAAAACTAATTTCCTCAATCTGGCCGTGGCACTCTCCGCAGTCGCGCGGCGACAAGAACTGCATGATCGCGTCGATTGATCGTCGGTCGGTGTGCCGCCAAGACATTCGAGCGTAACTACCTATAAGAAAGCAATCCACCATGAATGATTCTGATTTCGACGATTTCTTGAAGACGGCAAGAGCTGATTTGCGCATGCCGGATTCATTCAAGCAGGAGGTCTGGCACCGCATCGAGAGCGCGGAAAATGAATCTCCGCGAGTCGGCGTGTGGTTCCAGGCTTTCGCGGCAGGGCTGGCCCGGCCTTGGGGCGCGGCTACCGGAATCGCGGTCACTGTCACTCTTGGCCTCTGGCTAGGAAGCACTGCCATCCGTAACTCGAAGAGTTCGGAAGCCGCGTATGCGATGTCAATCAGCCCGTTTTCCCAAGGCCATCAGAAATGAAACGCGGCATTCTGGTTTTGGCAATAGCCCTAGTTGCAGGCGT
>JAYVEJ010000699.1:0-21140 GCA_043748885.1 Luteolibacter sp.
CCTTCGTTGATAAGACTTCCACGACATGAACGGTCGAAGCTTTCAATTTCTCGAAGTAGTCTGGAGCAACACTCACTGGTGGTCCTCCTCGTCAAATGAGAAGAGTTCCTTAGCCTCAACCTTGAGGACTTGCGCGATCCGATCAATCCCCGCAACCGTAGGAGAATTGACACCTCGCTCAACCAAACTGATGAATTCCACGGAATACCCGGCAGCCTCCGCAAGCTGCTCCTGGGTAAATCCCGAACGCTTTCGGAGTGTCGCGATTCTTCGACCAAGCATATGAGCAAGCACGGAGTCTAGCTACTGGTTTCCAGTGCATCCGACAACGGAGCTGAACTACGTATCAGCCACGAGTCCCGCGCCGACGAAGTCCAGATCCGCTCGCTCAAGGAAAAGGAGTTCACGGTGAAGAGTATCCAGGAGTATCACGCATAAGGAGGGTCGGACTTCGGCCGACCCGGGTTGACCGGAGGTCAACCCTCTTATGCCACGTGGGGAGCATTCCTTCGTCCGGAGACCGATCGCTTGTCCCATCGATCAAAAGAAATCTTTCCATCTCCGAAGCCAAATTAAAGAAGAAGCCAGAAACCTTTAATTTCGTCTTGCCGATGGAAAGTTTTCTTTCAATCTCGGCAGAGGAATTAAACAAAAGCGGTGAAACCTTTAATTTGAATTCATGCAACGGGGACCCTCCGGCCATTATCTGCCCATCAGCACCGTCGGCGAAACTGCGAAAGCCTTCGTCCCCGAACCACTGCCGCCCGCCCCGCCTTTGGAAATCGATGGAGAATTGGGCGCGCTGCTCGACGCGGCTTCCACCGCCCTGGGTCGTCTCGACGGCATTTCCCTGCTGCTTCCCGATCCCGGACTTTTCCTTTACACCTACGTCCGCAAGGAAGCCGTCCTCTCCTCGCAGATCGAGGGAACCGAGTCCTCGCTCTCGGATCTCCTCAGCCACGAACTCGACAACACTCCGTCCGGGCTGCTCGAAGATGTTAGCGAAGTTTCCTGCTACGTCGATGCCATGCAGCACGGCCTGGCTTTGCTGAAAAGCGGCGAACCACTCTCGCTCCGTCTCATCCGGGAAATCCACGCCCGTCTTCTCGCTCATGGCCGTGGCAGCGGGAAAATGCCCGGCGAGTTCCGCACCAGCCAGAACTGGATCGGCGGATCGCGCCCCGGAAACGCCCGGTTCGTTCCACCCCCGCCCGATGCGGTGTTGGAAACCATGGGCGCTCTCGAGCTTTTCCTCCACGACCAGCCCGTCAAAACCCGCCCGTTGCTCAAGGCCGCACTCGCCCACGTCCAGTTCGAAACCATCCACCCGTTTCTCGATGGCAACGGCCGGCTCGGACGCCTGCTCATCACCTTCATCCTTTGCGCCGGGGGCGTGCTGGACGCCCCCATGCTATACCTTTCCCTCTATCTCAAAAAACACCGCGACGACTACTACCGGCTGCTTCAAGAAGTTAGAGTCGATGGCAATTGGGAGGACTGGCTCACTTTCTTTCTAACTGGTGTTATCGAAACTTCCGCCGCCGCCACCCAAACCGCCCGCCGCCTGTTGCAGGTCTTCCAGCGCGATAGCGAAATCCTCCGTTCCGAAGCCGCCTCCGTCATCCGTCTCCACCAACACCTGCAGCGCAAGCCGGTCATCAGCATCGCCGAAGCAGCCAGGTCTCTCACAATTTCCGCTCCTACCGCCGCCAAGGCCCTCGCGACTCTGGAAGCTCACTCCATTGTCCGCGAAGTCACCGGCCAGCAATACCGCAAGCTCTACGCCTATCAGCAGCATCTCAACGTGCTGAATGAAGACACACTCTAGCAAACCCAAACAACCAGCGAATCGCCAAAACCGCCGCTGGACGCCGCAGCTCGCATGATGATTACTCGCAGCTATGGATACCTCCAAGCCTGCCGCGCCGCCTGCTGCCAAGACCAACCATTTCCGTTTCCACGAGAAACATCGCCACCTCGCGTCAGTGTTTGGCAGCGATTGGTTCGCCCTCAAGGCAGAGAGTTTTGCGCGGTTTTTCGGAACCCCCACCTTTCTGGTCGGCCAGACGATCATCGTCGCGGTCTGGATCGCCCTCAACACGGCGGGCGTTTTCCATTTCGATATCTATCCGTTCATCTTGCTCAACCTCGCGTTCAGTTTGCAGGCCGCTTACGCTGCGCCGTTGATTCTGCTAGCCCAAACTCGCCAAGCGGACCGCGACAAGGCCCACGCCGATGCCGATGCGCAGCACCGCGAAGATCTCGCCCACGCCAGCGAACAGCGCGAAGCCTTGGCCGCCGCCCAAACTGCAAGTCTCATCGTTTTGATGCGACAAAACACCGAGCTAACCGAGATCACCAAAACCATGAGCGAGCGGATCCAAACGCTCACCGAAGAAGTCCACCGCCGCCTGACCGCGAATGATTGAGACGAATGCCGGTGCACGTTCCGCTATCTTGACAGCTCGCTAACGATCCACATGCCTCTGCTAGAAAGTGACCCTTCAACTCAGGAGCGCGACATCGCGATCCACATTTTCACCGCCTCCGCCGCGCTGGTGGGCGTCTGTCTCACCGTCATCAGCATCGTCGGGCGGATCACCCAAGGAACGCTCATCCACCAACTGGTGGATGATCTGTTAGCCGTGGATGCGATGATCTTTCTCGGCTCGTGCCTGCTCTCGTACAGTGCGCTCCGAGTCCGCGGAGGAGGCCGAATGCATCACTTGGAAACTGCGGCGGACATCGTCTTCATCATCGGCTTGTGCGGCCTCGTGCTGGCCTGCGGCATGATCGTCTGGGCGGTGGTGTGAGGCCGTGTTCCCCCTTCTGCGGGAGAGCAATTCTGTGACGGAGCCGCCGGGGAGCTTAGTTCTCACCGGACCCAATCCAAAAACCCATGGACCACAGGGAACTTCTTAAAATCATGACACTCACGCTCGGCGGCTCGCTCGTCTTGCCAGAAAGTGTCGTTGCCCAGCTCGCCGAGCCTCTCGATCCGGCGAAGCTGAAATTTTTTCTCCCCCGCCCAGAGCCAACTCGTCGCCGCCATCGCAGAAACGATTATTCCCAAGACCGACACGCCCGCGCCACCGATCACGCAGTCAGCTAGATGAAGAAAGGAAGCCTCTAACGACATCTGACTGCCATCCATTAGCCTCTGCCCGGTATCAGCCAGAACCACATCTCGAAATCGCCGCGGCGGCGGCGGTCGCCGCTGGCCAGCTTCGGGTCGATGAGACCGTGCAACGCGTTGGGATGCTGGCTGCGGCTCACTCCGTAGGCATCGTCATCGAGCCAACCCGCGGGGCCGTTGCGCTTGAGTTCATCCTCAGCGGTATTCCGCCAGATGAAGTTTCCTTTGAGTGTCACCCGGATTAGCAGGTGGCTCACGCCTCGAGCAAAATAGCGGTTCAGGAAATCCAGCGCTTGGGCCGCAGGCTGGATCATCAGCGTCGTCTCGCGGGATTGCACATTCGCGCGGAGTATCAGCGGTAGGTAGCCCACGAGCACCTCGGGCAGTTGGGAGTCGCCCGCACCCACGTCTTGCATTTCCGAGCGGAGAAATGGATAGGGCAACTCGGCAGTTAGAAAGCAGACCGGGTTCGGATGCAGCCGTTCTTGCTGCGGGAAATTCGGGCCATCCACGCTCGTCGCGTGCAACAGTCCGTCCAACTCCACGGTGATTCTCTTCGCGAAAATAGCGGCGTGGACCTCGCTGTTGTTAGGAAGCAAGCGGCGATGGGTGCCCGCAAGGCGGATGTCCACAATGTGCAACGCGCCGGGGTCTTCGTCGGTGCTAACAGCTCCGCCACGGAGGTTGGCGGTGAAACAAACTTCACGCGGGTGGTGGTGTCCACCCCCGCCCAGCGCGGTTTCTAGCAGCAGCGGGTTATCGAGGAATGTTAGGTGGCGTTGCCAGACGTCCAGATAGACCAGATGCAGCCCGGCGGGGAGCGGCGGAAGCCTTGGCAGATCCGGTTGCAGCCGGTAGCTCACCGGCTGCTCCAACTCGCACTGGCTGCCGTTCACATAGTAGCGCCCGGCGGCTAGCAGGAAATCGCCGGGCTGCCCTGCGATGGCACTCATGCCGAAGGCCGCGCCGCCCGCGGGTCCGCCGCAGTCGCCCACGATGTCGGCGGTGGTCGTGTCGTGGAGGCGGGCGTCGAGGGCGCTTTGCTCGTTGAGTTCTGCATCGAGCTGCACCCGGCCTTGCTGGGCGAGCACTTGGCGGAACTGGTTTTTTGGATCGAAGGTGTCGCGTGTGAGATCGGCTTTCATAACGGCGGAGTTGAAATGTTAGGGTTGATGCAAAAGGCCGGCCTCAAGGCCGAAACGGAGATACTCCTCCAAACGCCCAGTGGTTAGTTCGTCGGGCAGGCTCACGGAAGTCTCGCCCTGGCGGCGGAAGACGGTCGCCTCCACCTGCTTCACGCCATCCCCCGCTTGAGCGGCGGCGAGCACCGCGCTCTGATAGACTGAGTCGCCGAAGGTGGAAATGATCCGGGTGAAAGAAGCCGCGCGTGCTGAAAACTTTCATCAGCGCCCGCTTCCCATGACTGCGGAAATAGCCGGACTCCACGCAGACGCGGAGCGTGATTTCCAGCGAGACGAACGACGGCGCCTCGATTTCCAGATCGTGTCCCACCATCCGCCACGGCTCCAGGAATGCGCGAATTTCCTCCTCGAAGCGGGCGTCCACCGGTAGTGCGCCCTTGCGATCCGCCGTTAGAAATAGCGTATGCCAGCTCCCCGTCCAGCGCAGGGTAGCTGCGGCACGCTGGACCAGCGGATGCTGACCGGCGCGGTCCGCATAATCCTGCGGCGTGACTCAGCGGCGCTGGCAGCGAAATGCCTGCGGCGCGTATTGCCGCACCTCTTCCATCGTCTCCGCCAGCGTGCCGCCGTGCGCGTGCAGCGGGTTGGTCACTTGCTCGATGATGTCCTTGGCGGTTAGCAGCAGCAGCGTGCGGGTTTCCTCGTCCAGCCAGCCGACGGGATCGAAAAACGCAGGCGCGTAAGTCTGGCTGATAGACTCTGCGCCGATGTTGCCAGCCGTGCCATTGCCCTGCCTCATGCGGGCCACTAACACCGTGCCTTCCGCCGGTGCCATTCTGTTCACGTCGTCGCCGAAGCGCAACCCCGCCCGCCCGTCGTTGTCCACCTCCGCCACAAAATCCGGGGTGGTGGCCGCGCTGGAAATGAGATCTCGCTGCGGCGACCACAGGCGGCTGCCGTCGCGCAGCCAGATCGCCGGCAAGGCCGCGCGGATCGACGCGTCGGTATCATGAACCAACGCCAGCGACGCCGGGAAATCCGGTGGCAGCCACGGGTGCTGCGGCACTGGAGCCGGGATCGCGTGGGTCAGCCCGCCGTGTCTCAACCGTGGGCGAAACCTAACCGCCGCAGTGGTTGCGTCCTTGTCATCGCAATGCCCTCAGTCCGTCACGACTGGGGTTAGAACGGGGTGGGTCTTCGGCACTTGGCCAAGAATTTCCCGCTCCGGCAGCGAGCCACCGTGGTCGCAGAGGATGATGTTTCCCCACGCCACACTCACGTCGCTCACCGCGCCGTTCACCTCGATCAGCCGCACCGCGTGACGGCGCGCGGGCCGACCACTTCCGCCAGAACTAACACCATGCCGGGGACGAGCTGCGGATATGCACCGCGTAAGGTTGCTTTCACCGCTCCGGCAGTCAGGCAGCACTCGCTAACGCCCCGTTGTTGACGTTGATGAGCGGGCCGGGGCCGAGGGTGATCTTCGCGCCTTGGCCGTTGTCGATCTCGATGCCGGTGACGCCGAGGGTGATTTTCTGATCGGTGGCGGTTTCGAGAATGATGCAGCCGGTGCCGAGCGTGTCGTCTAACATCAGCGAAGTGCCGCCAGCGGTTTTAAGTAAAATCTTGTCGTCCTGCAGCATCGGCGGGATGAGCAGCGCGGGTGGCAGCTCGCTCAAATTGCTAAACCAGCCGCCACTGCAAATCGGATAGTCGGGGTTGCCGTGCTCGAACTCGATCCACACGCCCGCGCCCACTTTGGGCAGCGCGAAGACGCCCATGCCTTGGTCGCCCGCCGGGAAACACGGCATCGCCCAACCGGTTTCATCGTCGTCAGTCACGTCCGGTACCCGCGCCCGGATGCGGCCGACTTGCAGCGGATCTTGGTTGTCGGTGCAGACACCGCGGAATTTTCCGAAGAACGCGTTCATGGGATCACGACGGGTGTTAGGGTACCACTGCCCTCGCGGCTGAGGCTGAAGCTCTGGCTGTATTCCGAGCGGGTCAGCGTGTGGGTGACCCGCTTCACGTACCAGAATCCATCGTTCTCAAGCCCCGCGCCGCGCACGCCGACGAAGCCGCGAGTGCGCAGCACGCCGCCCTAGCGGGCATAACCGGCGCGAGGGAGTGGTTCACATTGGCGATCCGCCAAAACACCAATGGATCGCCGAGGGTGCGGGCGGCGAGGTTGTCGAGCCGGTCGCCCTGAGTGACCGCGTGCTCTAGCAGCGTGGTGCCAGCGGCTGGATCGGGCAGGAAACGGCGGGCGCAGTGGCGGAACTGGCGCGGCTCGCCATTACCGCCGGTGGTGGCGTGAGTGAGAATTTCGGGGGCGGCGTAGCGGCTGTTAGAGTCAAGCATGGCGGTGGCATTTTCAAATCCCCAACGCGGCGTCTCCAGCGGTGGGCCGGCGAGCCGCATGGAGTCGCCCGGCGAGGCGGAAGCCCCGCCCTGCGAGCCGCCGGTCTGCGGCGTGAGGGTGCGCGTCAGCGTTTCCGGGTTGTATTGAAACACGGTGATGCTGGCGAGCGGGTTGAACGGATCGAGTCGGATCAACGCGCCCTTTTGGACACGGGGGCTGTTGGGAAACGTGCTCATGGCGTTCCTGCCGCAGTTGACGGCGGCGAAGGTGGAGGTCGCAAAGAACCGCGAGTCCGACTCGGGCCGTTGGAAATGATCCCGCGCGGAGGCGTCCAGGCTGCCGTGATGCAGGTAGGCCACGACGCGCTCGGTGATGGAAGTTAGAGTGGTGATGCCGGTGCTGGCGTGACGGCGCGAGACCCGCCAAGCGTAGCGAGCTGGGTTCGGCAACTGCGTCCGGCCACTGGCGATGAGGGTCGCGTCTGGCGGCACCGACCCCGAACTGAAAATCTGGCTAGTATTTCTGGCCGGCTGATCGGGAAGTGAGGCGCGACCCTCGACCTCAATGGTCAATCCCGTCCCACCGGTGACCGCCGCGCGGCGGATCGGCAGGAGGGTTCTCGCCCTGAAATGATTGGCCGCAAAGTCGGCGGGAAAAACTTGGTTAGCCTCCGCTAGATTCGCGGGTTCGGTAAAACTGCAGTTAAAGGTTCTATGGGCGTAAGCGCGTTGGGCTTGTTGTTGGAAGACGCCGACGCGATTTGCAACTGCCGCCGTTCGCGAGTCGAGTGCGACTAACCGTCTAGCCAGACTGCCTTGCTGGGTGGCACTGAGGTGCGAGTAAAGCGAGGCCACGTCCGGGCGGAGCTGGGCCGCCGTGAACAAGCTGGTGCCGGGGTGTTGGAACATCGGCCCGGACAGCGCTTCGTAGGCTCCCGCCAACTCGCCGGCGGTGGTCACTTCTGCAGCGGTCCGGGTGCGCTCACCCGCGATGGCCGCGCCGCGTGCTTGGATGACCGCTTGGCGGGCCTCGACTGCGGAGCGGCGATCTGCCCTAGCAGTTTGCAATTCCGTGCCGCGCGGTCCGCGGGGAACTGGCGCGGGCACAGCGGGGATCGCCGTTAGAGTGCTGGTGAAGGTAGCGAGCCTCGCCGCCCCGATCATCAAGCCACTGCCGTTTGAAGAAACACGCGTGGCTGAGTTTCCTAACCGCCGCTCGATGAAACCGCGCGTCGCCCCATCCAGCGGCCGCCCCGGTAAGCACGCGATGGACACTGGCCGGGGCGGCTTGCTTTGCGGATGCTAGACGGACGGTTTCCATGGGCTGTTAGCGGGCGACGGGTTGCAGGGCGGCGAGCAGGCTGCGGGCGCTAGCCGCCGCCCACGACTGGATCGACTGCGGTGCCGACGGGGAAATTCCAGGGGCTGTCAACGAGCTGTGGCGGGTGGCAGCCCGCGCCCGCCGATCAAGAAGAACCCCGGAGAATTGGCCGGAAGTGGCAGGCATAAGAGCACGAAAGGCAGCGGAGAGGTGGATGGCCGGTTTTGATTTCATAGTGGGGAGTGTCTGGAATCCTAGGCGGTCTTCCCTTCCATCTCCCGCAGCCGGACGGCGAGGATGGTGACGGTGAGCTTGGCGGCGGGGCAGCCGGGCGGCCGCGTCTAACGTTTACCCGTAGAAACTGCCAGCAGCGCCGCCGGTCGGGCCGAGGGGGCGTGTGCCACTCCGGTTTCCCACAGGCTCAGCAAGGTAGATGCGGGCAAATTCATGGTCGCCGGGGGGCTGGATTGGAACTGCTAGAGCACCGGTTCTTCGAACGGCGGCTCTTCCTTCACTTCCACTTAGTAGTCGCGCTCCCAGCCTTCATTCTCCAGTTTGATCGACCGGATGAGCACGGCGTTGGCATTCGCGTCGAGGTCGGCTCGCGCTTGGAATTCGGAAACCCAGCAGCGGAAAATATGGTAGGCGAGCACTAACTGACCGGCTTCATTGTAAACCTCGATGCGGATGTCCCGGCGGAAATCCCTGAGCGAAACTTCGCTGTCAAGCCCGCTGGTGTAGTTCCAAACCTTGTTCGCCCAACGCTCGAATTCGGGATCGTGAGTGACGCCGCGCTCCAGCGTGATCGCCTCATACTCGGTGCGGCCCGGCGATTTGCGGGTGCTGCTAGGGTCGCCGCCTTCGCGGTGGTTCACGACTTCAGTGGTGCGCTTGAGCGAACTCACCTTACTAACACCCGCGACGAAGGCGGGGCTGCGGTCACATTTCACGAAATACGCATCGCGCGGCGAGGTGCCTTGGAATGCGCCTTGGCGGAAAACCGTTTTCAGAAAGGCGCCGGTGTTCATGCGCAGTTGCGACCACAGTGGCTCGTCATTCGGCTCGAACACCGCCCACGGGGTGCCGCGGAAAATGCTCTCCTCCATGAACAACGCGAGCCGTCTAACTGGGATGTATTTCCAGTCGCTGTCTGCCAAGCGGTCCGCCCCGCGCAAGGTGCGCCTGCCCCAAATAACCGGCCCGGTGCCGGGCATGGTGCGCAGGCAATTCACGCCTAACCGGTTGAGCTGACCGTTCTCCATGTCGGTCATCGGCACCGTTAGTGCGGAGACTCCGGCCAGTTCTGCGTCGAGGCCGGCGGGAGCCTTCCAAACGCCGCGCTGTGCATCGGTGCGGGCGAACCCCCCGGCGACGGAGCCGCAGGACGCGAAGGGTTCCAATTGGTTTTGCCGCAGCGGATTGGGCATCCGCAAGCGCGGGAAAAAGACGGCGGCATTGCGCACGTTGTCGGTGCCGACAGTCGCGGCCATCGCATTTACCCCGCTAACCGCATCGCTGATTTCATCCCACGCGCTGGGCGCATCGATGATTAGAAACGCTCGCCGGTTGCGGCACAGTGCTGCCGCTTCGGTGAGCACCGTATTATCAACATCCCCGCTGGCGAGGTAAGGGGGAATCCAGAGCATGTTAAAGAGATCGGCCTTCAAGAGCGGATGGACGCCGGTCCGCGTCGCTGAGTTGCCGATGAAATTTCCAGACGCAAGCACCGCCCCGTCGTTGGCCTCTATAGTCACCTTGACCCCCCAGATCGGGCTGAGCACCGGGCAGTGAACCCTCCACGCGCATTAGTTTGGAGGTATTTCGCAATACCGTATCTATACTGTTAGGCAAACCCGCCACGGAGGTCAGATTTGCATAAATTTCCTCCACCCGAGTTCCTAAGTCAGGTAACTGTTGGAGCGAGGCCACGCCGGTGTCGGGGATAAGTTCTAACTTTAAGTTCAACAAAGTCGCGATTGCCTCGCCGGCCTCGTGAGGTCGGGTGTCGTGGTCAACCGTCACCCGCAGCCGGTTGCCCCAAGCACCCGGCGTCGCGAAAAGAAGGTTAAGTGGCGAACCGGGTCCGGTGGCGGTTCCGCCTGAGTCATGCGAACTCGTCGAGACCACCACGCGCGCGACACTTTGGCCGTTCGCTTGGAACAGGCGGGCGATTAATGCTTGGCCGCCGCCGTTTCGATAGAAGTCTCTGACGGCATAACTCATTGCACTTTCTGTCCAAAGCCCGCCGAATAGGCTCTCATAATCGGCATAACTATTGATCACTGCCGGGACTTGATCCGGCACATCATATAGATCGGTGAGACCACGAAGGGCGCGACCGAAGAAGGCGGTGATGGATGTGGGGAGCGCCGCCACGGAGCAGACGCCGCTGGAGAGTTCTTCCACATACACGCCGGGATAAGTAGGGATAACAGCCATGGTAAAATTGGGTTATAATGTGTTGAAATGAGATGACAGAGGCGTCACCCCCCCCAACGATGATATGGTGATTTACAGAGATAGAAACAAAGCAGCCCAAAGTCCGGAGGAGAAGACGAGGGGGTATATCTAACGTCCGATAGGTCATCTCGGACTGTGCCATGGGGGGGTAAATAACCGCCTATCTATTTTCCATCGGCCACGCAACTCTTATTTGAACTTGTCACCGAAGAATTTGTGCGTTAGGACGCGGCCTGGCGGATAGATTTCTCGGCGGGGCTTGTGCGCAAAGTCAGCAAGTCAAGTGATCTCAACTACTTTCATTCCCAGAGAAAAGTATTTAACTTGCAGTTGGCCGAATGTGGGGAACGGTAAAAAATCTCGGAAATTCCGGTGACAACCCCAAAAAAATAGATCGAATCAAACCCGTTTCGCCCACGTCTCTTGCGGCGGAATATCAACCAAGGAAAAAACAATGAATCTACAAAAATACAAACTACTGGGAAGCCTCAGTGCGATTGCATTCGGGGTGGCAATGATCGCCCCGGGCATCGCGGTCGCCCAAGAAAATGAGTCAACCGCAGGTGCCGAGGTGCAGACCCGAGGACCGGTCCACGAGGCATTCGCCGGGACGGTTTCATTCAACCCCGAGGTGGGAATCATCGTCGATCAGGCACCGCCAGAGCTGATTGAGGAAGTGCCGCCGGAACAACGCTTGGAGGGCGACAATGTGTCGTGGATTCCTGGCTACTGGGGCTGGGACGAGGATCAAAACGACTTCCTCTGGATCAGTGGGATTTGGCGGAATTTGCCACCAGGCCGGGAGTGGGTTCCAGGCTATTGGGCGGAAACCGAAGGACGCCATCAGTGGACATCAGGATACTGGGAGGATTCCCAAACCACCGAAGTTACCTATTTGCCGAAGCCCCCTCGCAGCGTCGAGGTGGGGCCTAACATCGAAGCTTCTTCAAACGATCAAAGCTGGGTTCCGGGCAACTGGGTCTATCGAGATGATCGTTATGCATGGCGCAGCGGCTATTGGGCACCCGCCCGTCAGAACTGGGCGTGGACGCCTGCTTACTATCGTTGGACCCAGCGCGGCTATGTCTATGTAGATGGTTATTGGGACTACCCAGTCGTCCGTCGCGGTGTGGTGTTCGCACCCGTGCGTTTTGACGCCGGCTATCGGTCACGCGCTAACTTCTATTACACACCATCCACAGTGGTGAGTCTTTCCGTTTTCACCAATCACCTATTTTTGCGGCCTAACTACGGTCACTATTACTACGGCGATTATTACGAGCCGAGGTATCGTGACCGGGGATTTTTTGCATCTTATTCCTATAACTCCAGCCGCAACGGTTATGACCCGATTTACTCATACAATCGTTGGGAAAACCGAAATGATCGCAACTGGGATCGCCAGCGCCAAGATTATTATGAATATCGCCGCGATCATGCGGATTCACGGCCGCCACGCTCATGGGCTTCCCTGAGTGCTCGCTCGCAAGTGGATCGTGACCGAGGAGATTTCGGTGTCGCGGAACGCTATGATCGCCTCGTAAGCACCCGTGATTCTGGCCAACGTTTCCAAAAGGTGGATCAAAAGGACCGTGAGCGCTATGACACTCAAAGAAAGGATATCCGGAAATTTGGCAAGGAGCGGGAGCAACTCGAAACTCGCAAAGATAAGTCCGATGCCACTGGCGGCAAAGAACGCGAAACCGTGACCAAGCAGAAAGTCACCCGCTCGCCGATGATGGCCAAGAAGTCTGATCGTTCCAATAAGGACGGCGGACCTCCAGAAAGATTGCAGCCCCGCGCATCGGATAAAAACCAGAAGATCGAAAAATCCGATAAGGCGGGCAACGATTTAAAAACCGCTGGCGAAAACCCAGCGAAGGGCAAGCGCTCTAAAGATGGCACGGGGGACCGTGAGTCGGATCCGAACTCGAAAGGAAAATCCAAGATGGATACTCCAGCCGAAACGCGGGTGAAGCCGGGTGAAAAGCGCGAGAAGGATCCATCGGCCCCAGGCAAGGAAAAGCGCCAGGCCGACCCAAAGAACGAACGCAACGCCATGCCAGGCGAGAAGCGGCAAGGGGATCCCGTTGCTGATAAAAAGGCTAAGCCCTCTGAAAAACGCCAAGCTGAGCCGAACTCGGAACCGAAGGCCAAGCCTGCCGAAAAACGCCAAGCGGACCCAAATCCTGAACGCCAAGCGAACCCCACGCCGAAGCGCCAAGCAGCCCCAAGTTCTGAGAACAAAGCCAAGCCTGCGGAAAAGCGCAAGGCCGCGCCAACTCAAGAGCGCAAAGCGAACCCAACCCCGAAGCGCGGCGCTGAACCCCAGGCCACTCGCAAGGTGGAAAAACCCCAACTTCGCCAGCCTGAACCGCAACGTGCGGTGCAGAAGCCCGCGAAACAGGCCCAGCCGCAACGCCAAGCTGAGCCTCGCCCTCAGCAGCAAAAGGCCCAGCCAAAAGAACAGGCAGCTCCCCAGCAGAAGCGAACCCAGCCGACTGCACCGAAGGCCGCAAGCTCAAACCCCGACAAGAAAAAGAAGAAGCAAGCGGAGTGAGAATGCTTGGCTTAACAGCAGGTACTCCCTAAACGAATTACCCCGACCCATGATCCGCAGGATTTTTATCCGAGCCACCGCCGCCACTTCGTTCGCCCTCAGTCAGACTGGCAGCTTGCTTGCCATCGCCGCAGAGAACGCGCATCGCAAGAACATCGGCATCCAGCTTTACACGCTGCGCAGTGAACTCGGAAAAGATCCTGCGGCCACGCGCCTATTCGACTGAATTGCCGGTGGCTGCTTTTCAGGAACTTGGCGCTGGCATCATCCCGATGGAGCCAACCCTCCGGACGCGCTCGCCAGCAGCCAGCAGCGTATGGCCTACCTGCGGAAAATGTGCAACAAGCAGTTAGGATTTTCGGCCTTCGTCATAGTCGAAGTAATCCACCATCGTCTGGATTTCATCTCGGCCTTCGAGACCGCTTTCCCGTTTCCGACGGATGAGGGTTTCCGAAGTGCCATCATTCCAGCCGACTTTTTTCAAGTATTGGTTCCAGACGAAAATATCGCCCTCACTGAGTTCCCGGCCCGCTTCATAACACCAGCGCAGAATCTCCTCGTCATTGCCTCCTACCAGCACGCGGGCGGCGATGTCTGCGTAGTCCATCCGCAGGAATTCCGCGCAACGGCCATCGAGTCCCGTGCCGAGATTGTCCCGAAAGTCTTCTCTCAAATCACCGGCCGCGTTGAGCCGGATCTTATCTAACATCCTTGCGAAATAAATCATTCCGAGGGTTTCCTGATAGGCGGAGAGAGGTGCCGAGTTCATGGTGGTGGGGTTCGCATTACGCGGCTGCCCGGCGGAACAAGTCTGCGGAATTGGGCGGCGCGGAAACCATCGCAAGCTCGCCCGCCAGCGCAAGCCGACAATTTCCCACGGCGGGGGACTCCTAGCCGAAGCCGACGCGACGGAACCGGATCAAAAGCGGCATCTAGAAGCGGCATCTAAAAGCGCATTCGCTCGGTATCATAAGTGCCACGGCGAACCAAGTGCCCGTCGCCCCATTCTGCAGCGCGCATTGGCGCTGGGAAAACTGGCAGGAGAGGGGATGCCGTGCCGGAGAGTTGTGATCGCCCACCGACCTGTTACGCTGCCGCAGCCCGATGAATAACTCCCCCACCTCGCCACCGATTTCCACTGGGGTCGTCTTCGAAGCGCATGGCGTGCGCAAGGTCTATCACACCGGCGAACTCGACGTGGTGGCACTGCACGGCGTGGACATCGAACTCAACGCCGGCGAACTCGTCTGTCTGCTAGGCGCGTCCGGCAGCGGGAAATCCACCCTACTCAACATCCTCGGCGGACTCGACGTGCCGACATCGGGAAACCTCATCTACAAAGGTTGGCCGCTCGATGGCTCGGACGAAAATACCCTCACCCTCTTCCGACGAAACTGCGTGGGCTTCGTGTTCCAATTCTATAACTTGATCCCAAGTCTAACTGCCCGTGAAAATGTTGCGCTCATCACCGGCATTTCCCGCGACCCGATGACGCCGGAAGAGGCGCTTGAAATGGTCGGCCTCAGTGCGCGGATGGACCATTTCCCCTCACAGCTATCGGGGGGCGAACAACAACGGGTGGCGATCGCCCGCGCCATCGCGAAACGCCCGGAAGTCCTGCTCTGCGACGAGCCGACCGGTGCACTCGACGTGACCACCGGCATCGCCGTGTTAGAAGCCGTAGAACGCATCAACCGCGAACTCGGCACGCTCACTGTCATCATCACCCACAACGCCGTGATGGCGGAAATGGCCGACCGCGTGCTCTATCTATCGGATGGTAAAATCATCAACTCCCATCACAACGCCACCCGCCTCCCGGCCTCGCAATTAAAATGGTGAGGTAGTTGATGGTTGAGAGTTAATAGTTGATAGAAAAAACAAGAACTTCTACTGCGGGCTGCCGGCATTCATTCATTCATTCATCTATTTATCTTCGCCATCAACTATCAACTCCCAACCATCAACTTCTTCCCCAGTGATCTCCCCTCTCGACCTCAAGCTGCTGCGCGATCTGGGCAAGATGAAGGGCCAGGTGTTCGCCGTGAGCTTGGTGATGGCCTGCGGGTTGGCGATGATGATTATGACCCGGAGCTTGATCATGACGTTGGAAACGACGCGCTCGACTTATTACCAGCGCTACGCCTTGGCCGATATCTTCGCCACGCTGAAACGCGCGCCGCTAGCCGTCGCGGATCAGCTTGCGACGCTGCCCGGCGTGGCCACCGTGGAAACGCGGGTGGCGGTGGATGTGACGCTGGACTTGCCCGGCCTATCCGAACCGGCGACCGGCCATATGATCTCTCTGCCGGAAGATGGTGGCCCGCAGAAGTTAAACCGGCTGTTTCTCCGCACTGGCAGATTTCCTCGCTCGGACGAACGGCGAGAAGTTGTGTTAGGTGAGTCCTTCGCCAACGCGAATGGTTTACTAACTGGCGATTCGCTGGTGGCTGTGATCAACGGTCGTCGCGAAACTTTGAAGATATGTGGCATCGGTCTATCACCGGAATATGTATTTGAAGCGAGGGCCGGCGAGACCTTGCCCGACCACAAGCGCTTCAGTGTGATTTGGATGAACTACCGCGCACTGGCCGTGGCTTACAATCTCGACGGCGCATTCAATGATGTATTGATCGACCTCGCGCCGGGTGCTGCTGCCGAGCCGGTGATTGAGGAAATGGACCGGGTGTTAGCCCCCTACGGCGCGGGCGGGGCATTTCTCCGCAAGGAGCAGCCATCCGCCCAACGGCTCGATGACGAGTTGCGGGTGCTCAATGCGTTGTCGGTTGCTTACCCATTAGTATTTCTCAGCGTCGCCGCTTTTATGGTAAACGCGGTGCTTGCGAGGATCGTGCGGCTGCAACGCGAACAGATTGCACAGATGAAAGCACTCGGCTATTCGTCATGGCAAGTCGGCAGTCACTATATGAAGTATGTGCTCGTCATCGGTGGACTTGGGACGGTGTTGGGCGGACTCGGCGGACGATTGTTAGGTGCGGTGCTGGTGGATATGTACACGCTGTTTTTCCGCTTTCCCTCACTGGTCTTTACGATGGACTACAGTGCCCTCGGCCTCGCGCTTTTCGTCAGTATTGGAGCTTCAGTGGTGGGCGTTCTAACCGTCGTCTGGCAGGCGGTGAAACTACCACCCGCCGAGGCGATGCGGCCTGAGCCACCGGCGGATTTCAAGCCCTCGCTGTTTGAGCGCATCGGCCTGACGCGCTTGTTCAGCCCGGTTTTCCGGATGGCTCTGCGCAACATCGAGCGCCGCCCATGGCAGGCGGTTTTCACCGCCAGCGGCCTCGCGCTCGCCACCGGGCTGATGGTGCTGCCCGGCGCGATGGCCGATAGTATCGACTACTTGCTCACCTTCCAATGGAGCAGCCAGCAGCGCCAAGATGTGGCCGTATTTCTAACTGAGCCAAGCTCAGGGCGCGGTTTCCATGATCTCGAACACCTGCCCGGCGTGATTCGCGCCGAGCCGATCCGCAGCGTGCGGGCACGCTTAAAATTTGGCCACCGCCACCGAAAGCTTTCCGTAACCGGCATCGAGCGCGGCGCGAATTTAAATCGACTGCTAGACGACCGGGGCCACGCGATCACGATGCCGGAGGATGGCTTACTGATGTCCGCCATGCTGGCGAAAGTGCTCGGAGCGACCATCGGCGACGAAGTGGAAGTCGAGGTCTTGGAAGGTCGCCAGCCGACCTTGTCCATTCCCATCCGCGGCCTCATCACTGACTTCGCAGGAGTCGCCGCTTACATGGATATTTCTGCGCTGCGGCGGGCGATGCACGAGGGCGATACCGTGAACGGAGCCTATCTCGCGCTCGATCACAAGCGTTGGGACGAGTTCATGCGCTCGCTCAAAGACACCCCGCGAGCGGCGGTGGTGATGGTGAAAAAAGACCAACTTTCCGCCTTCCGCGAGACTACTGGCAAGAGCATCGGTATCCTCCGCACACTCTATTTCGTGCTTGCGACCATCGTCGCCTTCGGCGTGGTTTATAACAGCGCACGGATTGCACTCTCAGAAAGAAGCCGCGAGCTGGCGACACTGCGGGTCGTCGGATTCTCACTGGCGGAAGTGCGCGGCGTGCTCGTGGGGGAGCTGGCCATCCTCGTTCTAGCAGCGCTGCCGTTCGGGTTACTATTCGGCCGCGGGCTGGCGTTGTTTATTATGTCATCGTTTAGCACCGAAACCGTCCGGCTGCCGATTGTGATTAATTCATCCACCTACTCGATTGCTATCTTAGTTGTGCTAACAGCCTCGGCATTATCATTCGCGCTGGTGAGTCGGATGATCGGAAAACTCGACATGGTCGGAGTGTTAAAAGCGCGGGATTGAGCACTCAAGGAACGGCGATCTCCGAATCGCCTGCCCATGGGTGGACAATGACAAATGATTCTCTCATCACATTGGCAACTCATGGGCATGGCGGATCGGAGTCCGCCACTCCTTGGTTGATCGTCGTTTGTGCTCCTGGATCTGCGGCGTGAGTTCTATTCGTTGACCCTTCTTAGCGCGAGGCGCACGGCACTGAGGTCACGCAGCCATGCGGCAATCGGGTGATCGACAAACCTGAGATGGAGAACCCCGGAGTGGTGCTGCGTGGAGGGCGATAAAATCCTTAAAAATCCCAAGTCATGATTTAGATTTGCATGGATCAGATGCTTCCTCGCCCGCAAGTTTCCGAAGCCATCACCCTCGCTTTCGCCGTTCCTCCGGCCGTCGCTTTGGCTGGACCCCGACAATGTGGGAAAACGACACTCGCCCGCGAAATCGCGGAGCGGGAGTCTGCGACAGCGTTCTTCGACCGGGAAAAGGCCACGGATCTCCGAAGGTTGGAGTCACCCGAACAGACCTTGGAACCGCTCAAAGGCCTGGTGGTGATCGACGAGATCCAGCGCAAGCCGGAACTGTTCGAAACATTGCGGGTGCTCTTGGATCGCCCGGCTGGGGGCGCACGCTTTCTGGTGCTGGGCAGCGCTTCCCCTCACTTGATCAAAGGCATTTCCGAATCGCTTACCGGTCGGCTGGGAATGGTCGATTTGGCGGGCTTCACGCTGGGCGAAGTCGGCGTGGACGCTTGGCTTGAACTTTGGCAGCGCGGTGGCTTTCCCCGATCTTTTCTCGCCCCGGACGAGGTCGCCTCGGTGACTTGGCGGGGCAGTTTCGTCCGCACATTTCTGGAACGGGACATCCCGCAGTTCGGGATCCGGGTGCCGACCGAAACCTTGCGGTGATTTTGGACGATGATTACGCACTACCACGGCCAGGTCTGAAATGGCGCGGAATTCGCGCGGGCGCTCGGCAGCAGTGAGCCGCCCGCCCGCTCTTACCTCGATATTCTGGCCGCTGCCTACATGGTCCGCATCCTCCCGCCGTGGTTCGAGAACCTGAAAAAACGCCAGCTCAAGTCGCCGAAAATCTATCTCCGCGATTCGGGACTGCTCCACTCGTTGCTCGAACTGGGGGCGCGGAACGATTTGTTAGGCCATCCCAAGCTGGGCGCTTCTTGGGAAGGCTTCGCCATCGAGCAGATCCTCACTATTCTCGACACCTGCTCGGCCTATTTCTGGGCGACCCACGGCGGTGTGGAACTGGACCTGCTGGTCACCGTGCGGGGGAAGCGATACGGGTTTGAATTTAAACATTCGGACGCGCCGGGCACGACCCGCTCAATGCGGACGGCCATCGCGGATTTGTCGCTCGAACACCTGAGGGTGGTCTATCCGGGAGTGGAACGGTATGCGCTGGATTCGGCGATCATTGCCCTGCCGATCCACGAAGTTCCTGGACTCGCGGCCGGATTAAAAGCAGGGCTAACTGAGTTCCGGTCATTGGACAGCCGTTTCCTCGCGCCGGAAACGATCCGTGCGAATGCCGGGATGGTCCTCGGCAAGCACGCCCCGGCTAACCCGACTTTCGCTGTTAGTTTCTAAAAGCGTCGAGTTTTCACTCTCTGAGGTGCTGCAACCGTTGATTTTACCAGAGCCAGAGGCGTCGTCCCGAAAATGCCTGTGGTGGAGACCCAGCCTATAGACCTGCCCGAATAGTTCGCGGTATGCTCCACGCCGGATCATGTTTTTGCGTTCGAACAAACGATTCAAGGACGGCAAGGAGCACCGCTTCTGGTTCGACCGCAGCGCCATGGCCGACCTGCTGGACGACGACTTTCGGCTCGCCGCAAACGACACCCTCTAGTGCTGCCACGGCCATTTGTTAGCTTATCGCGAGGCTCTCTTCAGCCATCTCAAGAAGCGTTGGAGCGGACTCTTCGGAGCCAGCTACGACATCCTCCTTTACGATCTAACTCGCACCTACTTCGAGGTCGATGCCACCGGCCCGGGCACCGAGGCCAGCGGCCTCAAAGCCTTTGGTTACAGCCGCGACAGACGGTCCGACTGGGTGCAAATCGTCATCGTGCTCATCATCTCCGGGGTCAGTAGGCGGTGACCGATGCCTCGCTGGCAGAATTGAGGCGAGGCTGGTATTTCGGGGAGAGGGGGTTCGCGAAGAAGTTGCTGGAAGTGATTTCCGAAGCAACTGGGACTCGTCCGCCTCTGACAAAATGCTCTACCGGTCGGGTCTTCTGGGGAGATTGATGAATGAATGTGGGCAGAAATGAATTCCCCTGTCCGAGAAGAACAGGCAGGAATACCTGTGTCACGTTAGGAGAAGACCGGGCGGGAGGGACTCGCCGTAGAGGCTGACTTGCTCGGCGCGCTCGAGCGGGATGAATTGCTCGATGCGGGAAACTTTAAACGCGGGGACGCCGGCTTGCTCTAACATGCGGGCGATTTCTTGGCGGAGCGGGCGCGGGAGGTCGTGGGTGCGGTGGTCGGTGACGCGGGCGGCGCGGAGGAAAAGTTCGGGGAGTTCGGGGGTGGATTTCCAGTCGAGATCTTCGAGGGCTTCGAAGGCACGGGCGACGAGTTCGGGTGGGACGACGGCTTCAGGACCGGCATAGAACGGGGTGCGGTTGAGGAGCTGGCCGAGGGCGACGAAATACGGCGCGGGGTAGCTGGCGGAAATGGCGCGGATGAGAAAGATGTCGATGAGCGCGGCCTTGATGGCGGGGTCGATGCGTTCGAGGGAGCCGACGAGGCGGATGAGTTCGGCGGGAGTGCTTTTTCCTTGATGGAGTTTGGGGAGTGCGGCGTCGATGAGCACGGACTGGCGCTTGCGGTCGAGTCCCCCGGCGAGGCGACGCCAGAGGATGTATTGCTGGAGCTGGATTTGCTTGCCGGGGTGGGCGAGGCCGCTGGTGTGGAGCTGCCAGAGATCGTCGATGCGGGCGGGATCCAGCTCGGCACCGAAGCCGGGACGCAGGAAAAATCCGGCGAGGATGAGCAGGGTTTCCTCGTGCTCGACGGAATTTGCCCGGCACGGAATGCAACGTTTCAGCGCCGTCCAGAGGCTGCGGATGAGCATCAGGTTCCACTCATTTTTCGGCGCACCGAGGATGGTTTCCAGGCTCTTGAGCAGGCGGGCGGCGGTGAGTGGATCGGCGGGATCGAGGTGGCCGCTGAATTGCGTGACGATCCGTTGTTTGGCGGCGGCGAGGGTTTCCTGAGGGACGCCGGAATCGGTCTCGACGACGGTAGTTTCACCAGCGCGGAGGTTGAAGGCGAGCGGCCAGACTTGATCGGCTCCGACGCATTCGAGGTGGAGCAGGCCGAGTTCGGTGAGCTTGGTGGTGAGGTGGACGGGGAGTCGGTCCACGCCGGCGGCGAGTCGGGCGGTGGTTTGGAGCGGCGGCAGCTTGTGGAAATCGGTGGGTTTGAGGGCGACGAGCGCACCGGCTTGGTCCTTGTCGTGGCGGGTGGAATAGTAGGTTTGGAACCGGACCGGGCGGTTGAGCCGGAGTTCGAGGCCGGGGTGGGTGATCTGGAATTCCACCTCAGGCTCGGCCCCGCGCGGGAGGATGCAGACGAGCGACGGCTTGCCGTTTTGCAGAACTTCGAGGTAAATGGAGCGGGCGGCTCCGGCTTGAATACGGGCGCTGCGATGGTGGAGGATGCCGCCAAATTTCGCGGCCCCGCGGGCGACGGCGAGGTCAGGTTCGGGGTTCTCGAGGACATGCGGGCTGCTGTTTTGCCAAGTGCCGATCTGGCGCTGGATCCGGCTGCGGAGCGCTGCCGGGTGAAGCGAGC
>JAYVEJ010000700.1:0-3083 GCA_043748885.1 Luteolibacter sp.
AGATTGATCCCAAGGTGGATAACAATATCCCGGGTCTCGAAGCCTTGAAAACGGCGGATCTGATGGTGGTGTTCACCCGCTTCCGGCACTTGCCGGATGATCAAATGGCGCTGTTTGTGGGTTATGTAAACTCGGGCCGTCCAGTCATTGGCGTGCGCACCGCGACTCATGCGTTTAACTATGATAAGTTTCCCAACGACCGCTTCGCCGAGTGGGGCTGGCGCGGCCCGAGCAAGCAGTTTCCCGGCGGCTTTGGGCGGCAGGTATTGGGTGAAACATGGATTGATCATTATGGCGGCTACCGCACCGAGAGCACGCGGGGCATCGTGGTGCCGGAGATGAGGGATCACCCGATTTTGCGCGGTGTGGATGCCATTTGGGGTCCATCCCATATGTATAAGGTGACGAAGCTGGAGGGCGATAGTAAGCCGCTGGTGTTAGGGCAATCCTTGGTCGGGCTGAGTCCTGATGATAAGCCGGACGCCGACAAACCGCCGCTGCCGATTGCTTGGACCAAGACTTACACCGGCACCTCAGGCAGGGCGGCGCGGGTATTTAATACCACTCTTGGCTATGGTGAGGATTTCAAGGAAGAGGGCGTGCGTCGGATGTTTGTGAATGCCTGCTATTGGTGCATGGGCATGGAAGATCAAATCCCCGCCAAGTCAGATGTGAAACAGGTAGGCACTTATGCTCCCAAGAAGAGTGACTTCGGCGGCTATCGGCGCGGCATCAAGCCAGCGGATCTCGCGCAGAATATCAATACCGACGACCTCGCCGAACTGGTCGCCAATGATCGCGAACCCAACTATTATACCATTTCCGATATCCCACTGCCAGCGGGAGCCGTGGTGGAGGCTGGTAGTTTATTATCATTGCCCGATGGCAGACTGGCCGTCGGCACGCGGCGCGGAGAAATCTATTTCGCCACCGGCCATGATGCCAGGCCACCGTCACCGCAGTGGAAATTATTTGCCACCGGCCTGACAGAAATCTTCGGTCTCGCTTGGCGGGAGGGTGTGCTGTATGCCACGCAGCAGGGCGAAATCACCCGCGTGCTTGATACCGATGGCGATGGCACAGCCGACCGATTTGAAACAGTGAGCGACGCGTGGGGATGGTCCGGCGAGCATGAATATACCTTCGGCTCAAATGGTTTTGATAAGGATGGCGCGATCTGGACCACCCATTGCCTAACCAAGAGTTATACCTCGGACGTGCCATTTCGGGGCTGGGCAATGCGGCATTTCCCCGATGGTCGGTGGGAAGCGATGTGCAGTGGATTGCGCAGTCCCGCCGGGGTCGCCTTCAATCGGGAGGGTGATGCTTTCTATACCGAAAACCAAGGACCGTGGAATGGTTCATGTTCGCTCAAGCACCTGCGCCCCGGCGGATTCATGGGCCATCCTGCTAGCTTATCATGGTATCACCTCGCGCCTAACATGGGGTCGCGCCCAGCGCAGCCAACCAATACGGAGGATTCCCGCTACTATCTTGATGCCGCGCGCATTCCCCAGCTTGTCCCTCCCGCTGTGATATTTCCCTATAAGAAAATGGGTCAGTGCGCCACCGCCATCATGTTGGATAAATCGGGTGGTAAATTCGGCCCATTCAGCGGGCAAATGTTTGTTTCTGACTACACCCTCAGTTTAGTGATGCGTGCGGACATGGAGCAAGTGGACGGAGTCTATCAGGGCGCTTGTTTTCCTTTTCGTCAGGGTCTGAGCACCGGCATCATCGGTGGCACCATCACTGAAAATGGCCAAATTTTCGTCGGTGGCAGCAAGCGCGGTTGGCCGGTCCGGGGACTTGCAGAAAACGCGCTGCAACGCCTCGACTGGACGGGCAAGATGCCATTCGAAGTGCTGACCATGCGGGTCACTCCCACTGGCTTTGAGCTTCGTTTCACCGCTGCGGTGGATCCCGCCACTGCGGCAAGTTCGGACAGTTATACCTTGGAGACATTCACCCACCATTACCATGAAGAATATGGTAGCCCCGAACTGGAGCAAACCGCTCAATCTATAACTTCCGCCACCGTGAGTGATGATGGCCTCAGTGTCCGTCTGGTGGTGGATCATCTCGTCCTCGGACAGGTCCACGAGCTACATCTCCCCGGGCTGCGCGACCGCGCTGGTGAACCACTTTTACATGACGCCGCTTATTACACCCTCAACCGAATCCCAAAAAGTTAGACCATGAAAACCATACTTATTCCTATCCTTGCCATTTACAGCACCGCCGCCTTTGCGGCCGAGAAACCCGCGCTTCCCACCGCCTACACCAATCGCAATGTCGAGGGCTGGAACGTGCGGATCGATGATCGTTTGCTGTCAGGTGACGCAGCTCCCCTTGGTGAACGCGCGCTCAAAGTACTCAACGCAAAGTTAGTTGATATCACCCTCATTGTGCCGGCAGAACCGCTCGCCAAGCTGCGGGCCGTTACGATTGAAATGGACCTCGACTACGGTGGGCTGTCGCCTATGCAATATCACAACGATGCAGTCTGGCTGAAGGACAAGGGATACAATGAGAACCTCGCGAAGTGTGTGCATATCCCTATCGCGGAGCAGTTGATGTCACCCTTTGAAAACCACCGCATGCCATGGGTGATTCTCCATGAATTGTCGCACGCCTATCACGATCAGGTGCTCGGGTTCGATGAGCCAAGGGTGAAGGCCGCGTGGAAGAAGTTTTGCGACAGCGGCAAGTATAAGTCGGTGCTCACTAGCCCAGGCTACATGCGCGAGCATTATGGCCTCACCAACCAGATGGAGTTCTTCGCGGAAATGACTGAAACGTATTTCGGATCGAATGACTTCTATCCGTTCGTCGCCGGCGAACTGAAACGAGACGAACCCGAAATTTACGCCCTCATGTCTGAAATCTGGGGACCATTAGCACCCCGCGAAGAAAAACCAGCCACTTCAAAACCATGAAAACCCCGTTCATCGCATTGTTATCTTGCCTGTGCGCCGCAGCGGGAGTCGCCGCTGAGAATCCTACAAGCCTGCCGGATCTCACCAAGAACAACGCGGTGGACCGCGACCAAACCTATAACTTGGGTGCCACCGGTCTGCGGG
>JAYVEJ010000701.1:0-8101 GCA_043748885.1 Luteolibacter sp.
TCCACGGGGGCGGTGCGGTGATTGAGGCCGAGGCAAAGAATTTCCATCAGACGAAGGCGAAAACCACCAGCGAGAGCACGAACAAAACCACTGCGGAAAGCGAGAAGCGCCGGCCTGTCAACCCGCGCACCTGCTTGATTCCCAGCAGCACGCCGTAGCCGATCCACACCGCCACCGCGACGATCAGATGTCCCCACGCCGCTTCCGTCCGCGGCATCAGGAAACCGGCGACGATCCCAATCGTCAGCAAGCCGCTGCCTAGCCACAGCAGTCGCTGCAAGGAAATCAGCAATTCCCGGACCGGCGGCAAATTTCGGAACAAGCCGCTTTTCAAATGATGTTCCTTCAACTGCCGGTCCAGCACTAGGAACATAACCCCCGCCACCGCCGCCAAGGCGAGGGCACCGTAGGCCAGCACCGACATCGCCGAGTGCATTTCATGCCAAGGATTTCCACCCACCAGCTTGCCGGGATTGGCAGTTAGAGTTCCTGAGATCAGCGCCGCTGCTTGGAAAATGACCACCACTGGCGCGGTAAAAACTCCCAGCAGCGAGATCCGGTAAGCCGGGCCGACGAGTAGATAGAACAGGCACAGCGACCACGCCAAGAACGCCAAAATCTCGCCCCGGTCCATCAACGGGCAGGCCGCGCGCATTTCCCCGCGCAACGCCAGAAACCCGAGCTGGCAAAGGAACGCGCCGCTCATCCACGCCAAGGTCCACTGGCTGCGTTTGCCGGCGTGGACCGAAAGCATACCCCACGCCCCGCCCACGGCGGCAAACAGGGTGGCGGCGATTAGAAACCAGCGGTCCATGCCCATCCATGAAGTCCCCGCGCCCGCCGCGCAAGGACATTGCGTCATCAGTCTTCCTCGTCAGTCAGCTTCGGCGGAATCAAATAGGCAAGCACCCCGTGGCGCGATGGCGGGGCGACTCGCAGACAAGCAATTGTCCCCTTTTTCACCTCGATGGAGCGACTCGCCGCGCCGAGAATCCACTCGATGAGTTGCGAAAAATCCGGCTCGTGACCGACGATGGCGACGCGCTTAAAGTCGCGGAATGCGGCCAATTCGCGGATCGCCATGTCAGGTGGCATTCCACTCGCGAGCCAGCTTTGGATCACCGGTCCAGGCATTCCGGCGGCTTGGCAAAACTCATCCGCCGTCTGCCGGGTGCGCAACAGCGGACTCGTTAGAACGATGTCAGGCAGCACGCCGGCGCCCTTCAATCGCTCGCCGGCCCGGCGGGCTTGCTCGCGGCCTTTCTCCACCAAGGCTCGCGAGAAATCGCCGTCCATGCTGGTGTTTTCCGCCTTGCCGTGCCGCAAAAGGATAAGATCCATGGGGTGGGAATTTCAAATCTCAGATTTTAAATCACATCGTCATCCCGCCATCGACGGCGATGACTTGGCCCGTGATGTAGCGGGCGGTGGGGCTGGCGAGGAACGCCACCACCCCGGCGATGTCTTGAGTTTCGCCAAACGTGCCGAGCGGGATCTTGCCGATCACCGCGTCTTTGAGCGCTTGGGGTAGCTCGTCGGTCATGTCGGTGGTGATAAATCCGGGTGCCACCGCGTTGCAAGTCACGCTGCGTCCGGCGAGTTCGCGGGCGACCGCCTTGGTGAAACCGATGAGACCGGCTTTGCTCGCAGAGTAGTTCGTTTGGCCGGCATTGCCGATCAGTCCGATGACCGAAGCGATGTTGATGATCCGCGGATCTTCGGCCTTCATCAGCACGCGCATGAACGCTTTCACCGTGTTGAATGCGCCCTTGAGATTGGTGTCGAGCACGGTGTCCCAGTCGTCTTCCTTCATCCGCATCAGCAAGCCATCGCGAGTCACCCCGGCGTTGTTGATGAGGATATTTACCGGTCCAAGTTCGTCGCCAATTTTCTTCGCCAACTCCAGCACCGCAGCGTGGTCCGAGACATCCACGGCGTAGGCGGTCGCAGCTCCTGGAAAAGCTGCATTGATTTCCTCCGCCGCCTTGCCACAACTCGCCTCACTGCGGCTGACGACCGCCACTTTGGCACCCTCGGCCGCGAGAGTGCGGGCGATTTCCTGTCCGATTCCACGACCACCCCCGGTGACCACGGCAATTTTGTTAGCGAAGCGCTGCATGGGCGGACCGTGCCAACCCGAAGGGGCCGCTGTCAATTCCAAGGAGTGGCGGACTCCGATCCGCCATGCCCATGAGCTGCCAATGAGTTGAGAGAATCGCTTTTTATTGTCCCCGCATGGTCCGGCGATTCGGAGATCGCCGCTCCTTGTTGGCGGCTAGGCGGTCTTGTCGTCCGCTTTGAGTTTGCGGAACTTCGGGGGCGTGGGAGGGGTTTGTGGGATAACTTTTTCGAGCGATTCCATGGGCACCCAGCCGCGGGTTTTGGTGGCGAAGGCGACGTAGGCCCAGCGGCCGGACTCGCTGATGATTTCACAGAGCGAGCCGGGCGGCGCGTCGATGACTTCCGGTGCGGTGCGCGCAGCGTCGGTGTGGAGGGCGACTTTTTCGGTGATGATGACGGCTTGTTTGGCGAGCGGCGCGAACTCGGCGTCGTTGGGGAAATAGCGCCAACCGAGGACGCCGACGGAAATCAGGACCGGACCTAACACCAAGGCTCCGATGGCGGCGATGCGGAGACGTGCGCCGGGGCGGGTGGCCGGAAAAACTAACAAGGCAAGGCCGCAAAGCCAGAGTCCGGTCCAGCCGGTGGCTTGCCAGGCTGAGAGCGGATACTTGGCGAGCGCGTATTGGAATTCCGGGCGTTGGACGCTGATGGCGCCGTATTTCCGCTCGATGAAGCGAAGGTTTTGGCGGGCTTCTTGGTGGCTGGAATCGCGGACGAGGGCGCGGCGAAAGTAGAGCGCCGCGTAGCCGGGTGAGCCGGAGCGGTAACAGGCGTTGCCGATGTTGTAGAGGGTGTCTGCGGTGAGTTGTTCGTAGTGGCCGGCTTCTAACCAGAGCTTGAGCGCGTCGTCATATTTCGCCGACTCGTAGGCTTCTAACGCCTGGCTGGCGACATCGGCGCGGGCCGGGCTGCCGAGGCCGAGAGTGGCGCTCACGAAGAGGGCGACGGTGGCTTTGCGGAGCAGTTTGAGGATTTGCGCGCGGCGGTTTTGATCGAGCACGGTTTTAGGTTTCTCGGTGCGGAAGCAGACGGCGTCGCGCTCGGCAAGCACGGCGCGGATCTGCGGGTCGGGGTCGGTGCCGAGCCAGCGCTCGATGAAGCCGCCGGCGGATTTGAGAAACTCCGTGTCATCGGCGGATTGGGTTTTGCCGATTTCGCGAAGCTGTTGGAGTTTCGCTTCGCGGACGGGATCTTTCCGCAGGTGCGCGGCTTGGCGCAGCCAAAAGGCTTTGGCGACGAGCACCAGCGCGAGCAAGCCGCCGATGGCGTGGCCGAGCCAGCCGGGGAGGGCGGAGGCAGCCGGCAGGGTGAGCTGGGCCGGGCGCAGAACGGAGAGGATATCGGTCATGCGTTCCAGTGGGACCGCCAGTGATTGGGCGACGGCGGCAGCGGAACTCGCGGCGGGCGTGGTGTTAGGAGTCATTTGCAGCGCGATCGGCTCGCTGGTTAGGGTTCTATAGGCCTCGGCTTTCGGGTCGAAATAGACCAACCGGAACGACGGGATTTCCGACTTCATTTCTAACGGGCGGAGGGATTGGTGGAAAATCACATTGCCGGAGAGCTGGCGGCGTTCGTCGCCGCGCTGCTCGGTGGTGCTGCCATAGATTTTCCACCCGGCGGCGTTTGCGAGTTTCGGCGGATGCAGGGTGTCGAGATTTCCGCTGCCGCTCACCATGAGATCCACCGTGAGTGGATCGCCCTCTTGCACGGCAGTGGCGGCGGTGGCGGCACTCAGCCGGAACTGGCCGACTGCGTTTTCGAAGCCGTCGGGTGCGCCCGCGGGCAACGGTTTGGCGTCGAGTTCGAGCCGGGGCACGTCGATGAAAATCTCTGGATTCACCGTGCGCGGGTAGGGATCCATGATCGTTTCCCGAGTGGTTAGACGGACCTTGGCGGGACCGATTGCGACCTTGCCGACCCGCGTCGGAGTGATGGTGCTGGGGTAGGCGATCGACAAGTAGCGCATTCCTAACAAATTAATCCGGTTGGGGCGCTGCGAGGGTTGGAACCGCCACGCGGTCACCCCGTCGCGCTCGAAATCGGGGATGCCCCAGTCTTCGATGATCATCTCCTCGGGGACGAAAAGTTTGATCTCGGTGGGCGTGGTTTCATTTTCGAACGGCTTGGCGTTTAGGGTGCGGAACGAGCTGGCGTAGCGGATGGTCCTCCCGCCGGACTGGATCTCGGACCATTTGAGTTGGTCGGGATTGAAGATCTCGAACTCGAGCGGCTCGGTGAGAGTCGGCTCGCCATCCACCGCCACCCCGATCGGCGGGATGCTATAGCGGCCGATTTCATAGCTGGTCACCACGTATTCAAAGACATACTCCAGCTTCCGGCCGGGCAGCATCCGGGTCTGGGGACCGCGGCCGATGGGCCTGATCTCGGCCTTGGCGACGGCGGGAATGTCCGGCATCTCGGTGGGCTTGCCGCCAGTGACCGCCACCTCTAACAATGCTTGCTCGCCGCGGGCGAGAAACGCGGTGGAGAGGCGGCTGGTGGTCTGGCCGGGACTGGCGGCGACGAGAAATGCCCAAGCCGCGATGGCAGTTAGAATCCGGGTGAAATGGTGCGAAGTGTTCATGCAGTTACCAATCTTTGCGAGCGTTCCCCAACTGGATCTGGCCGGGGGAAAGCGGGCCTTTTTCGAGATCCGCGTTCTCTTTTAAAATCCGGTGGGCGCGTTCTTTGGGCGACTCGTTGGGGTTATCGCCGCCGTTTTTGTCACCGTCTTTCTTATCTTTATCTTTGCCCTTTTTGCCGTCCTTGTCCTTTTTTCCCTCATCGCCCGCGCCGGATTTGTCTTTGGGATCCTTCTGGCCATCACCTTGATCGCCGGGTTTTTTCTCGCCCTTACCCTCGCCTTCTTTCGGCTCGCCCTCGCCGTCCTTGGGTTCGCCATCGCCCTCCTGCGGCTTTCCTTCGCCGGGCTGCGGCTGGGGCATCGACTGCTCGGCGTCCTGCTTTTCCTGCTTCATCAGCTCCTCCAACCGCTTGAGATAGGTGAGCGTCATGGCGCGATTGCCGGTCGCGATTTTGTCTGAGGGAAATAGGGCAAGCGTGGAATCATAGTGTCTAACGGCGTCCGCCCAGTTGGTGACCAGCGACTCGATCTGGACATAGCCGCTGGTGTCGCCTTCTTCGGGAACTTCGGATTCACGCATCTTCGCGAGAGCTTCCTTGGCGAGGGTGTCGAAGCGATCCAAGTCCGGCAACGCCGCAGGATCGGTGGGATAGGATTCCCCGGATAAGCCTTTCCAGCCGAGCTGAAACAACGAATTGCCAAGGCCGAGGTGGCCGCTGGCTTGGACCTTGGAATCACCAGAAAGTAGCGACTGGCTGAACGCCGTGCGCGCTTCCCGGAAGTCCCCGGCGCGGTAGGCGGCGGTCGCCTCGCCCAGCCGGTAGCGAGCTTGCGTGTCGCGGAATTTCGCAGCACCGGCGAGGTTGTGGTAGGAATCGCGAGCTTGTTGGTAGTGCTTCCCGGCCAACGCCTCCTTGGCGTTAGATGCCTCGCTGGCTTGAGCATCGGTTAGCGTTAGAAATCCACCGGCGAGGAGCAGTGCGGTCTGGATGCCTTTCCAGCGCGTCCCGGCGACGATTGAAATGATGAGAAACAAAATCGCGGGAAACATCAGCCACTGATAGAACTCGATCGAAATTTTTCGCTCGCGGCCTTCCATTTCAAACGCGTCCAATCCAGCCACCACGGATTTCACCATCGCTGGGATATCCAGCCCCGAGCCGGCCAGGCTGAAGCGGCCCTTAGTCCCTTCCGCCAGCTTGCGCAGCGTTTCAGTTTGCAGGCGGCTGATGATCGTGCGGCCCGCGCGGTCCGTCATTTGTCCGCTCGGGGAATCTGGATTTGGGACGAAGCCGCCATCTTCGGTGCCGACGCCGATGGTGATTACGTAAACGCCGGAGCGCTCGGCCTCGGCGATCATCCGCTCAAGCTCGCCGCCTGCATCGTCATCACGGACTTCCTCGCCATCGCTGAGAATCACCAGCGCGTTGTTTTTCTGACCGGTTTTTTTCAACGTCTCGGTGGCGAGATGGACGGCGGCGGGAAGATCCGAGCCGCCGACGGGGGCCCATGTTTCATCCACCTGCTCGGCGATTTCGCGCACCGCGCTGTGGTCGATAGTAAGCGGGGCATAGACATACGGCGTGCCCGCGAAGCCGATGAAGCCGATGCGCTCGTTCGGCATCGCTTCTAGCAGCTCGTAAATGACGACCTTCGCTTGGCTGAGGCGGTCTGGCTTCACATCGCTGACTCTCATGCTTTTGGAAATGTCGAGGGCGATCATGACGTTGCGGCCCACGGTTTTCTCAGTGCGGGTGCCGGCATCGCCACGCGGGCGGGCCAGCGCGATGGTGACTGCCGCGCAGGCTGTTAGCAGGAAAAACAACGCGAGCCAGCGGGGCAAGACGCTGCTGCGTTTGACCAGCGCCTCGCGCAGTCGCGGAGCCACAAACACCGCCCATTGCTTCTGCCGCAGCCGCGCAGTCAGCACCGCACCGATTCCTAACAACGGAAGCAGAATCAGCAAAGCAAGCCAACCAGGGTGGGCGAAGTTCATCGGGTCAGGCGGAAGGTGGTGGGTTCAGCGACAGGTAAACTGCGGAGGCCAGAGCCGCGAGCAACGCCGCGCCGACGAACCACGGAAACAGCTCGGTATCATCGATCACGGTCAGGCTTTTCGCATCGGTTTTTTCGAGGTTGTCGATGGTGGTGAAGGTCTTTTTGAGCGCGGCGAGATCCTGCGCCCAATACTGTTCAGCTCCGGTCAGAGCGGCAATTTTCTGAAGCGTGGGCAAATCAAACTCCTGATAGGGAAAAGTCATGATGCTGCGGTCCACGCGGCCTTCCTTGGTGCCGATGGCCACGGTGTAAATCTTGATCCCCAGCGTTTTCGCATGCTCGGCAGCTTCGAGCGGGGAAATTTTTCCCGAATTGCTCGCGCCGTCGGTGATGAGGACGATGATTTTGCTTTTCGCATCGCGGGCCTCTAAGCGGACCGAGGCGGCTGCCAGCGCGGAACCGATGGCTGTTCCTTGTTCCTTGATCGTGCCCATCTCCCGGCGGTCGTTCAGCCGGAGTTCTTCGAGCGACCGCCGCAACCACTGATGATCCAGCGTGATCGGGCTGGCGTCGCGCGGCCTGCCGGCGAAGGCCACCAGCCCCATGCGGTCCTCCGGGCGGCGGCTGATGAAATCTCCGACGACTCGCTTGGCTGCATCGATGCGCTTCATCGGCATCCCCTGATCGCTGAAATCTTCGATGTCCATCGACAGCGAAACGTCGAAGGCGATCATGATGTCGATGCCGCTGGCCGAGCGACTTTGGTATTCATTGCGCCATACCGGACGGGCGATGGCGAGGATCGCGCAGACCAATGCGAGGAACGCGAGCGGCAGCCCGAGGCTCCACGCCACCAACCGGACGCGCCGTCCCAGACTGACCAGCACGGATAGATTCGGGAAAATCACTGCGGCCTCCGAGCCGCGACCACGGCGCAGGGCTAACAATAACAATGCCGGCAGCAGTAGCAGCAACCAGCCGGGTTGGGCGAAACGGAAGTGTTCGAAAAATGCCCTCATGCCCGGATGCCGTGGTGCAAGATTTCCAACAACGTGTGGGATCCAGAGATCACCTGTTCAGTGGCCATGGTGGGAGTTTCCGCCGCGTATTTCATCGCGGCCAGATGGGAGAACCCAAGACCGGCCGAGCTGCGGGCGTCTTCGGAAAAGTCCTTCAACGCCTCGTGACGAGTGAGATATTCTTCATGCGTCTCGAACAACGCCGGATCGCCCGCCACGACTGATAGATAGCGCCGCAGAATCAGCGAGGACTGCACCGCAGCTTCCCGCGCTGGCACCGCGCCGATCTTGTCTAACGCCGCAGCGGCTTCCGCGTGGGCCGCTTGCCGAACTGCCAGCGGCTCGAGCGGCGCGACTTTTTTCTTTTTGAAAATCA
>JAYVEJ010000702.1:0-3070 GCA_043748885.1 Luteolibacter sp.
GCCAGCCCGATCTTGTTTCCAGAAACGGTCTTCAATGCGCCGTCGAGCCATCTCTCAGCCATGATCGGCAGCACCGCGCCGAACGACACCTTGATCGCGGACAGCACCGGATTTTTCAGCGGCATCGACCTCGCGGTGGAGTGGTTAGAGCGCGGCGACGTGGACGGCTGTGTGGTCGTTTCCGCCGAGGAAATCGACTGGCTGAGCGCCGAGGGTCTGCGCCACTACTCGCAGGATTACCTGCCGTCAGAAGGCGCAGCGGCGATCTATCTGGAGCCGACGGACGGGCCGGTGAAATTGCTGCGGCTGCCGGACCCGGTTGCTTTTTCCGCTAACAGCCGCGTACAAGCAGCGCACAAAATCCGCGGCCTGCTCGCCGCGAGCGACGACGCGCAGACGCTGCTGGTGGATGGCCGCGCCGGAGTCACCCGCTACGACGCGCCGGAAACTTTAGCGTGGGCGGACTGGGTCGGTCCGCGCTGGTCGCCGCGGTTGGTGTTAGGCGAAGGCATGGGCGTGTCTGCCGGGCTGCAAATCGTCGCGGCCGTGGCGGCGCTGGCTAGCGGGCAATTTCACCAAGCGGTCATCACTGCCACCGGCGGCAACCAGCAGGCAGCCGGGATTTTGTTAGGCTAACTGCCGGGAGTGCCGCGCGACATCGTTTTGTAGTCGCCGTTCTCGCAGCAGCGGACGAATCCTTCCGCGTAGCTTTTCAGCTTGTCCCAGACTTGGCGGATTTCCACGGCTTCTTGCTTGCTCACCGAGTGGTCGTCGGCAGCCGCCGAGATCTCATTCAGCAAGTCCGAGAACTGACCGATGATTTCCTGAGTGGCTGGCAGAATGTGATCCGCCCGATGACCGCTCACGTCTGGGTCTTTGACGAAATGCCCGCTTTGCTGGCGGCACAACCACTCGACGATCCCGGTATCGCCACTGAGATCCATGATCTGAAGCAAGCGATCCAGCGGATTGCGGCTGCCAGAACCAAACTCCGTGGGTTTTTCCGCCCATTTATAAACCAGCGATAACGACACCCCCAACTCAGCGGCCACGGCCTTGGGGGTGGTTTTGCGCAGCGCGCGTTTCAACACTTCATGACTCTCCATGGCGGGAAACTGACAAGATCCCAGACGCTTGGAAAGCCCTCAAATCAACCGGCATCTTCCGCCACCGGCGGCTTCGGCTCGAGGATCACTTGGGTCTTCGCCCACTCGTCGCCGAGGCGGCGGCCGCGCTCGGGTTTCTCCTCGCGGGTGAGCAAGATGAACAGCTCGACCAGCCCGAAAAATGGGATGATCAGCACGCCGTTGCGGATCAATGCCGCCGGCCAATTGCTGACGAGGGATTGGCCGTCGAGGGTTACCACCCTGAGCTTCATCGCCTTTTTCCCAACACTCTGGCCCCCTAGAAATGGCAGTGAGTCGCGAGTGATCAAGTAGCCGAGTCCTGTTAGCCACGCCAGTCGGTCGGCGAATCCGGGCAGAATAAACATCAGCCCGGTGGTGATGCCCATGGCAACCACGATGTCTAACACGGCGGCGGTGATCCTGCTGCCGAATGGAGCCAGCCCGCTGACCGGCGACGTATCCTCGGCCAAGCCAGTGTGCAAATTCACCTTAGCCGCTGCATTCCCCTCAGAACCCAACGGCGGCGACGAGCGCGGCAGACTGTCTAACGGCGAGGGCGGCGGCGGTGGTGGCCGCGACAAGTCGGGCGGTGGAATGACCGGCTTGGGTGGACTGACCGGGGTGATCTCAGGTGCGTTATCAGGTTGCTCATCCATGGCGTGCTTTTCCGATACCACGCTCCGCGCAAAGGTCGAGGCGGATTACGCGCGGGGTCATCTATCAGCCACGCTTTTCCCGCAAATTCGTCATCAGTAAATGCCTAACCACCGGCGGCTCGGGCTGGCGGTGAAACGCCAGCACCGCCCGCTCGATGCGTAAATCCTCCACTGTGGCGCGCTCATGCTGCCGCAAATGCTCGGCCCACGAGCCGACCAGAAAAGTTTCCCGATAGAGCGTCGCATCATCCAGATCGACAAACACTGAACAACGGAATGCCCCATCGCGCAGCCGGGTTTCTCGCAGGTGAAACATCGCTGCGCGAAACGCGACCGCCTCGGCGGGGTCGATGTGATACTCGATGGTCACCAAGATCGGGCCGTCGTCGGGACCGGGCTCGTTGGCGAGGGCGTGGCCTTGCCAGTGGTTAGACGGGCTGAGGTCGAGTTTTTCCACATGGCTGATCGGCAGCAGGCGGCTCAGCAGCGCACTCACCACCAGTCCGCCCGCCGCGATTCCAAGCGCAAGGGGGGCGCTAAAATGCGCGGTCAACTGCCCCCAGACGATGGCACCCACCGCCGACGCGCCCTGCATCACGACCAGATAGATCGCCGAGCTGCGAGCGCGCACCCAGTTAGGAAACGCGCTTTGCGAGGCCACGCTGAAGGTATTGAGCCCGGTCATCCAGGCCGCGCCGGCGACTACGAGGACCACTCCCATCCAGAATTTTCCCGGCACTAGGGCGACCACCGCTGTCGCTGCCGCCGAGACCAAACTCGCCCCGCAGAGAATCTGATCGTAGCTGAAACGCGCCCGCAGTCTGGGTAAAATCATGATCGCATTGAAGATGGCCCCTATCCCGTAACAACCCATCATCACCCCGAAATCCGAGGCATTTCCCTGCCGCGAATGCACCAAGATGGGCAGCAACACCACCGGCGCGACCGCTGCGAAAATATGCACCCCACCGCGCGCCAGCACCGACTGCATCGCCGAGGCGTGGCGGACATAACGGATCGCCGCCGCCATCGCGCCTAACATTTGTTCCCGCTGCGCACTGCGCGGTGTGGCGACGTAGGTGCCGGTGCTCATCACCACCATGACGGCGATAAACGAGGCGGCGTTTATCGCAAAAACCGGCCCCGGCCCGAGTGCGGCTAACAACAACCCGCCGGCGATCGGCCCCAGCACTCGTGCGATATTATAGCCCACCCCGCTCAACGCGATGGCCTGTGGGAGCTGCGGCCGGGCGACGATTTCCGGGATCAACGCCTGCCACGCCGGCG
>JAYVEJ010000703.1:0-3064 GCA_043748885.1 Luteolibacter sp.
TCCATAGGTTATCAAAACTACAGCATGACATATGACAGGTTCCCTAAAATTATTGAGTTGGAGCACAAGTAAAAATTGAAATTGATGACCGGGGAGTGACCGGGGTCAGTGAAAGCGCCGGGATAAACCGGCTTGAAACAGAGAATGAAAGAGTCTTACAAAGAAAACTTAGCCAGTCGCTCTGGCCACGAACCCTACGCTGGGAGCAGTAATGCTCCGGGTATAGCATGGGGGATCGGCGTGTTCTTCGGTTGATTCTCAAATGGTTGAGAGCCGGGATCATCGAAGATAACGTGCGAAGACGAGGAATGATGGTCGGTTTATCATTCATCGGAATCGTGTTAGTAAGCGTCTGAGAGCGAAGCTACGAGAGGTTCGACTCAAGCTGCGAAAACAAATCACCCAACCCTTGGGAGAAACTGCCCGGTGGCTCAAACGAGTGGTGCAAGGCTGGCTGAACGATCATGCCGTGCCGAGCAACAGCCACCCGATTGGGCGCTTTGTGGACGAGGTAACTCGCCACTGGCTATGGACGATCCGCAGACGCAGCCAGCGAGGAAAGAGCAATTGGACTTGGGCGCGTATGCATATGTTAGTGCGGCGACACCTGCCGAAAGCCCGCATGATCCATCCCTATCCAGAGCAACGCTTTCGCGCCCGACTCAAGGCAAGAGCCGTATGAGGTAATTCTTCACGTACGGACCTGTGCGGCCGCGGCAGTGACATTCAGTTACAGGCCGAAACGCTTCAAGACATCCAAAGGTTGGAAGCCGTCACGGCTGACTTGCGCATCAAACGGCGCACCACGCCCAGGAAAGTGCCCATCGCCTCGCTTCCGCAAGACCAGCGCCCGCGGCAACTCGCACCGCTGGGAACGATGCTAACAGACACCATCAAGATGATCGCCTATCGCGCCGAGACGGCGCTCGTCGGATTGTTGCGCCCCCACCTGGCCAAGGAAGACGAGGCGCGGGCCTTGATCCGGGAACTCTTTGTCTCCGCCGCCGGCATCGAACCCGATGAGCGCGAAAACACGTTGATCATCCGCATCCATCGCATGGCCTGCCCGGCTCACGACAAGGCCATCGGCACTCTGCTCTCCGAACTAACCCAACTCAATTTCCTCCCCCCCGAAACCCACGCGCACATGATTTACCAACTCGCATGAAACGCCAAAAAGTGCCAAGTCATTTTCCGCCGAGATCAGGAACTGTGAAGTTAGCTCCCGCGAAGTAGGTTGAAATAGATATCACCAAGCGTTGAATTTAATGAACTCTGTTGATGGCCCGGGATTGGTAAAGTGATCTTCTGAAAGTCTGTCCTAGCTCACTGGCGAAGATATATCTATCATCTCCTCCGTGAACGAAGATCCCTACACCACGCCAAGTCATCCTATGCCGGCGCCGCTTCCACCACCTTCGTCTGGTGGGATCGGCGACGCCGCCGGCATTCGCTTGCTGATTCCGGTCGGTCGCTCCGGTTGGGCGATTGCGGCGGGCTACCTCGGATTGTTTTCGCTGGTGCTCATTCCCGCTCCACTGTCCGTGATCATCTCGATCATTGCCATCCGCGACATCCGCCGCAGCACTCTAACAGCCAAAGTGAAACACGGCATGGGCCGGGCGATTTTCGGATTGGTGATGGGGATTTTCGGAACTTTGGCGCTGGGAGCCATTGGGGTTTCGGTGGCGCTTGCGAAATAAGGCGCGGCAACTCCCGCGCCTCCCTAACTGCCTCCATCTTCAATTCCCCGATCTCCCGCTCCAGCTCCTCCCGCTGCGCGGAAACGATCCGAACTATCACCGACTCGATCCTTGTAGAATTTGCATTTGCAGGCAACGCCACAGCCGCTGATAGCGGTAGCGGCTCCGATGGTTTCGAATACGTGGTGAGCGAAAGCTGGGCGTTACGGGAAGAGATGCTTTCAATGCGAGTTGGCCGCTTTCACCGCTTTCACGATCAGCGCCGGATTTTCAAGACTGTGTGGATGGTGATCCGCGCCGGGCTTCAGAATGACCTCCATCTTACCGCCGAGTGCGAGGTAGCGCTCTTTGACAATCGCGGAGTTTTCGAGATAGGGCACAGCGGTGTCGGCATCCCCGCAGACGCTTAAAATCGGGATCTGCGCGGCCGCGATGCACTTCAAGTTATCGATTGGGTTGAGCTTGTAGTCGAGGGCTTGCTGCTCGGACTTGAAGCCATAATCCGCGAGCAATTTCTGCCAGTCGCCGGGGGACCCCGTGCCCTTGCCTTTGCCGGCTGGCCAGCTTTTGAAATCGCACACCGCAGCGTCTAGGTAAATGATCGCCACCCGCTCGGGATGGCGGTTCGCCCAGTTCATCGAGTAGAGCCCGCCACGGCTGAAGCCGAAGAGGCTGGCCTTCTTCGAGACATGGTAAGTCTTGGTGACGTGATCATAGAAACGATCCATGAGGTCGAGCGAGGACGGGCAACCGAAGCTGTTTTTCAGGTCGATGTAGCAGAGGTGGAAGCCTTCGTTGACCAGTGCGAGATCTGCCTGATTGAACGCCTCGAAAAATTCCGGACGCCAGATCCACGGCGTGCCCGGCGCGGCCTTGGCTGGCTTCACCACTCGGCAGTCCCGCCCCTCGAGCGTGAAGCTTTCCTGCTCATGGCCCTGCCACTGGCTGCGGGTGACAGCGGCGGGCGGCTCCACGGCTAGAACCAGCGAGGCTAGCCCGAGAAGGCAGAGAAATGTTCGCATCATCAATGGGTTAGCTTGTTTAAAATGTTATGGGTAACTGTTCGCTGCCGGTCACTTCAAAGCGATGAACGCCAGCGCCGACCGTGACTGGCTGATCCGTCGGCACCGATTTTCCGTCACAACTCGCGGCGGGATTTTTGAATCGGTGCGTCGGCAGGGTGACCACGCAGCGGCTACCGTTGGGGATGGCCACTTCGAGCTGCCAGCCATTTTTCGTGAGGTTCCACGCGACTTTGACCGGGCCTAGCAGCCTGTCGGACTTAGAAGAAGCTTCAAAATCCGCCGCGCTTCGACCACACTCCGCGCATGGCAGTTCGTTTCGTCTCCGTGGATCATGAC
>JAYVEJ010000704.1:0-8052 GCA_043748885.1 Luteolibacter sp.
TTGATCTTGTTAGGCGCACCGCCGACGTAGCCGAAGTCCGCGTCCGCCATTTCGCCGGGACCATTGACGATGCAGCCCATCACCGCGATCCGCACGCCCTTGAGATGGCCCGTGGCCGCGCGGATCTTCTGGGTGGTGTGTTGTAAGTTGAAAAGCGTGCGGCCACAACTCGGGCACGCGACATAGTCAGTCTTGAAGATCCGGGTGCCGGCCGCTTGCAAGATGTTATAGGCAAGCCGCAGCGATTGGCCCGGCGCGGTCTCGCCTCTAACGAGGATTGCATCACCTATCCCATCACACAGCAGCGAGCCGATGTTTTGCGCAGCGGGAAGCAGAGCTTGGATGAAATCCGTATCTCCGACGGGAGGATGCAGTGTGTCTTTTAACAAAACCGGATGCCGTGGAGCGACTCGGAATGCAAGTTCACGGAATGCATGGATGACTTCCAGATCCAGACCATCGGCGACGGTGACGAGCTGCGGTTCTGATGTGGAATTGATTGCGGAAATCGCTGCTTCATCGCGCGGATCTATCTCGATAACTCCAGATTTTTCCAAGATGATCTCCGGCTTGAAATCACCCATTCCCGCGATCTTATGCACGACCCTATTCCAGCGTTCTTGAGTCGTAAATACGCGGACCGTTTTCTCCCCGCCGAGTTCGTGGCCCATGATCGTTAGCGTAAAACTCGCCCGCCGCTCGTAGCTGAATGGATCATAGGATGGGGGGCTTAAAGTGGCTGGAGCGTCCCGCTCCAGACCGTTGCCGGGGCGTCCCGCCCCGAGCACATCTTCCCATGTGCGACCATACCGCGAACCCGTCCACTCCGCCGAAGCATTCCCCTTTCGCGGATTCTCCAAAGTATATCTCACCTGATTGCGAAGATCCTCACCGTCTCTAACCACATGATCGTAATATTCATCCTGCCAAAATGTTCCCACCCGCTGAATGATGTCATTCACTTTCTTCGCCGTGAAAGATTTCCACGCATGAATGATTTTCTCCAGCTCATGACCCTCTAGCGGTCGGAGAACGGCATGCACATGATTTGGCATGACCGACCAAGCGATGAGTGTGTAACGGTTTCCATCGAAAAACTTCAGTGCCCCCAAGACCACCTCGGCGATGTCAGGTCGATTTAGCCAACACTCGCCGTGGGCTTCATTCAAAGCGGTGTCCAAGGCCGTTTCATGCAGTGCGGCGATCTCCGACCTGACCGCGACGAGTGCGATGATCGAGTTGCGTGATCCACCTTGAGAAACGAGTTCCTCAAGGCGTTTTGCGAGAGTTTCCTTCCGCTGCTTGACAGCTTCCAGAGCAGAGGGCGGCAGCGAGTCTTTTAGGCGAAAGGTGACGGAGTAAGTGGCTCCAGGAACCCGCCAGTGGGGAAGGTAAGACGAGGATTTCTTTTCGAGTTGGTCCCAGTCGAGGTGGATGGATTGCGCGTCTTGATCCAGCTCGGGGCGGGACGCCCCGGCAACGGTCTGGGGCGGGACGCCCCAGCCACACACCGTTGTGCCACGCGCATTAAACGGCTCCGCCAGTGCTTGCGCGACCGGGATCTCATGGATCGCATCTTCCGTTAGCGAGACCCGAATGGTGTCGCCGATGCCGTCGGCTAACAACGAGCCGATGCCGATCGCGCTCTTAATCCGGCCGTCCTCCCCATCGCCCGCTTCGGTCACGCCGAGGTGGATCGGGTAGTTCCAGTCTGGGCCTTCCGCAGCGAGCCGGGCGACTAACAAGCGATAAGCTTCGATCATCACCTTCGGGTTAGATGCTTTCATCGAGAACACGAAATTGTGATAGTCATTCTCCCGCGCGAGCCGGGCAAATTCCAAGGCGCTCTCACACATCCCGAGCGGCGTGTCGCCGTAGCGGTTCATGATCCGGTCTGATAGAGAGCCATGGTTGGTGCCGATCCGCATGGCCCGCCCGAGGTCTTTGCATAACATCACCAACGGCGTGAATTCCTCGCGGATGCGCTCAAGCTCCTCCGCGTATTGCGCATCGCTGTATTCGCGGATTTCAAACTTTTTTTTATCCACGAAATTGCCCGGATTGACCCGGACTTTTTCCACCCACTTCGCTGCTTCCATCGCGGCGTCGGGCTTGAAATGGATGTCTGCCACGAGCGGCACTAGGCAACCCGCTGCCCGCACTTCGCGGGCGATGTTTTCCAGATTTGCCGCGTAAATCCGAGTCTGCGCGGTGATCCGCACGATCTCACAACCCGCATCGGCCAGCGCCAGCACTTCCGCCACGCAAGCCGCCGTGTCGCGGGTGTCTGCGGTGATCATCGACTGCACGCGGATCGGGTGATGGCCACCCACGCCGACGTTTCCGACCATCACCTCGCGGGTCATGCGCCGGGAATAATGCAGCAAGTCAGGGCAATAGCACAGGGCGGGCAAATTCATTTCTCCCCCGGATATAAACGAGAAATGGTCGCCCGGCAACGGTTGCGTGCGAGGCGCGAGAAGCCAGGTCGCTTGGCAATGGATTGCAGTGTGTCGATTCTAACGAAGGCGCGTGGGGTTGCCCCGAGAAAGTGTTCCGGCTGTCTCAGCCGGAAGAGATTTCGCAAGAACCGGAGTTCCAGCGCGAAAATTTCCCGCTAGGTTGCCTCCATGCACGCCGCTTCCACCCTCTCGAAACACGCCGCCGCCGTCACTGCCGCCTGTCGTAGCATTGAGTCAGCCGAGGAAATGCCGTCGCTCGCCGAGCTGGCTGCCGCGGCTGCCATCAGCCCATTTCATTTCCACCGGATTTTCAAACAGCACACCGGAGTCACTCCCAAGGAATACGCGGTCGCCCGCCGCGCCGCGCGAATCCGCGACGGTTTGACCACGAGCAGCACCATCACCGCAGCCATTTATCAGGCGGGTTTTAATTCGAACGGACGCTTCTACGCCGCCGCTTCGCAAATGTTAGGCATGGCCCCGCAAGCCTTCCGCAGCGGCGGCAAGGGCGAACTCATCCGCTTCGCCATCGGGCAGTGCTCGCTTGGCGCGATCCTCGTCGCCGCATCGGAAAAGGGCGTCTGCGGCATCACCCTCGGCGACGATCCAGAGTTCCTGTTAGCGAATCTTCAGAATCGTTTCCGCAACGCCGAGCTGGTGGGTGGCGACGGCGAGTTCGAGAAACTCGTCGCCACCGTGGTGGGATTTGTGGAAGCACCGCAGCTCGGCTTGGAGCTGCCGCTCGATGTTAGGGGAACCGTATTTCAGCAGCGCGTGTGGCAGGCATTGCGGGAAATTCCCGCCGGCTCGACTGCGAGCTACTCACAGATCGCCGAGAAAATCGGCAGCCCGCTGTCCGTCCGTGCCGTCGCCGGAGCCTGCGCGGCTAACAGCATCGCCGTCGCCATTCCCTGCCACCGCGTGGTCCGCCACGACGGCCAACTCTCCGGCTATCGCTGGGGCGTAGAACGCAAACGGTGGCTCCTCCAGCGGGAAATCTCCGCCTGAAATTCGCAAGTCGTCTGGCGACTCCGCAACCGCCTACTACGCCATGGCGTTATTAACTTTGGTTAATAATCAGCTATTTGTTTTCACATGACTCACACGGAAAAACTGCAGCAGATCTTCGACGCTGCCCTCAAGGACAGCTCGGAATTCACCAAGCAACCGACCCGCGCATTTCCCACCAGTGCCAGCGCGCAGCCGGTTGCTGTTAGCCCGCCAGCGCCCGCACCCGAGCCGGAACCCATCGTGGAGTCCGCCGCCAATGTCGGTTTATCCGCCGCCGCCTCCGCAGAATTGGGCACCTTGCTCGATGAACAACATCAGCGGAAGGCTCGCAAGCATCGCCGCGAAACCTTAGTGACCCTCGCCGTGGTCTTGGCTCTAACCGGTGGCGGAGCTGGCTGGTTTATCCAGTCGCCCCAACGGCTTCAAGCGCTGAAGGAAGCCGTCCACGACATCCGCTCCATCGGCGATGTAAAATCTATCGTGGCCAAATATCAGGCCGCTCTCGACAAGATAGGTGACCGTTCCAAACAGATCGACCAAGCGACCGAGTCGATGGGCGTGAGTTCGAATCAGGACAACGCCATCGACCCTAACATGAATGCCGAAATGCTCTCCCTGATGGGCGGCAAAGGTAAAACCACCGGCCAGAGAAACCAAATGGTCAGGAACGCCTTTGGCCCGAAGCAGAACACCGCTGAGGTAAAAAAATGACCCGCAGTCCACCACCGATTTGCCCCGCAAATCTTCAGTCCGCTGATAGCATTGCCTAGAGTTCTCAAGTGCGTTGGTTCGCGCGGAGTGTCCGGGCCGTTGCAGCCGAGCATTCGGGAAATTTTGGCCATCGCCTTGCGGGCCTCTAACTCGTCATCCAAGGCGGCTTTAACCTTGACGACACTTGCCTCTGAGTCGATCCCGTGCCAAGGGTAGCTTAATGCCTTCATCGCGGGGATGTCGCGGCCCTCCACCATCTTGCCATCAGCCTCCCGGCTTGCACCGAGTTGGCGATTCCGACAATTTCCCGCCGTGAATCTCTCCAACTATCTTAAGATGGATCCCCATCTGCTCGTCGGCTTGCTCAACACGGAACTAAGAAATCACTGCAATTCCCTCGATGATTTGGTAAAAACCCATCACCTCGATCCAGATGTCCTCGTGGCGAAAATGGCGGCAGACGAGTATATCTATCAGATGGAGATCAATCAGTTCCGCTGAGTCCCAATCAGGGACTCAGTGTTATTTCACGCGCACCACCAACACTCGGCGATCTAGCATCATTTGCTCCTCAGTGCCGGAAGGATAGCTTGGATAGTTCTCACCATAACCATGGGCGCTGAGAGCCGTCGCAGGAATCTGATAGCGAGTGGTGAGTTCTTCAAAAACTCGGCGGGCGCGTTGGGCGGAGAGATCTAAATTCATTTCATCCGTTCCGTCGGTGCTGGTGTGACCTTCGATGTCAAAGCTGGCGGCGGGATCGGTCTTAATAATTTCCCGGATGGCTGCGGCTGTATCATCAAGCGCGACCCGCGATTCGCTATCTAGCAACTCGGCGGTTTCCTTCACGAAGAGCACTGGGATCGTGATATAAGGAAGTTCGCGACCTTCCACAATGACCACACTGCGTTCCACATTATACACCCGCGGTGGCTGGCCCGGAATGTTGCGGGTGGTGGTGGTTTCGGTAGTTTCCACCGTAGTTCCCGGTGGATGCGCGGGCACCTCCACTGCCTTTGGGAGCATCCCTAACTGGCGACGTGCCAAGGCCGGGTCGAGCCGGTTGAGCGGCGGACTAACGGGAACCACCGTTTCCGTCACCACTTCCTTAGTCACTGCGGGGCGAGGCTGCACCTCAATTTTTTCTTCCACCACCACCACTGGCGGGGTGGCGGCTTGTGCGGAGGACTGGCCGAACAGGGCAACTGCAAATAAAACGGGGATTCGAGTTTTCATAGGTGCGGTGCTTTCGCAGGCAGCGTGCCGCATCTGGCGGAAATGCCCGCTTGCCTGACATCTCAAGATTCGCGGACGGCAGACGGCTGGAATCGAGCCTCGCGGATGACAGCATTGCCGTTGCAAGAAAGCGGGACATCGGGCAATCCGCACGCCCGCTGCGAGGGTGCCACGCCAAGCACGACCCGCATCGTGAAATCTAGCCGCAAAAGAACGGTACTCCTCTTCGTCAAACCGAACCTGAAACCGAAGCTGCGGATTTCCCGCATCCGGCTTTCCTGCAAGCACATTGGTGAACCTCAAGACCCACACCATCACCATCCGGGCCAATATCTCAAAAACTCGCGATGAGAGGCACGTCACGATCTCTAGCAACCTCGCCGCGTGGCTCATTACATCGCCCGGCCCCATCATTGCGCCAAATTTCGACAGGCTCACCAAGCTCGCCCGCAAGCATTTCAAGCTCTCCCACGACGAGGCCCGACACTCCATCATTTCCTACCACGTCGCTCTTCACCGGAGCATCGGCGACGCCGCATTACAGGCTGAAAACAGCGAGGCCATCGTCAAGCGGCACTATTTGAACACCTCACTGGGTGCTTCAGCAACTCATGGCCAAAGGGGAAATCCGCCGCCTCAGCCGTGGCATTTATGACTACCCACAGACCAGCACCATCGTCGGCCTAGTCCCTCCAGATCCCTACCAAGTCGCGCGCGCGATCACCAGTCGGGACGGCTCGCGTCTTCAGCCCACCGGAGCCTATGCCGCCAATCTCCTCGGACTCAGCGATCAAATCCCCGTCCGTTCAGAATTCCTCACTGAGTCCGATGAACGGCTTATCCAGATCGGCAACCAAGAGATCCTCCTCCGCAAGACCACCCCACGCCTCATGCAGATGGCGGGAAAAATCAGCGGCCTCGTCACCCAAGCCTTCCGCTTCATGGGTAGAGATTTCATCACTCCAGAAATCATCGCCCAGCTCAGGCAGCAACTCAGCGCGCAGGAAAAAGATACTCTCCGCAAGGACATCGCCCTGCCCCCCGCATGGATTGCCGACTACTTCCGCCAGATCATCGCATGAACCGTTTTCTATCACTCCCCGACTCTGAGAAATCCGCCGTCTTCCGCGCCGTGGGGGAATCCATGAGCATCCCCGCCGGATACGTGGAAAAGGATTTCTGGGTGTGCTGGATGCAAAAAACCATAACTCACAGCGCAGATGCACAACGCGGAAATGGCCCAAAGCCCACGGTGCAAGTAGCGGCCTAGCCAAAGCATCCCAACCGGCCTTTGGGTAATCCGGCCGACTTGGTGCGCTCCGTTCTTTTTCCCTTCCTGCCATGCCGCGAGCCGATAGCCTACGGAAACAATCCGGCGCGGCTGGATGTGTTCTTCTTCTTTTTCACCCATGGCTCTCAAGAAATCCGAACTCTACTCCTCCCTCTGGCAATCCTGCGATGAACTCCGGGGCGGCATGGATGCCAGCCAATACAAGGATTACGTGCTGGTGCTGCTGTTCGTGAAATACGTGAGCGACAAGTTTTCCGGCGATCCCTACGCGCCGATCAAGATCCCCAAGGGCGCGAGTTTCTCAGACATGATCGCGCTCAAGGGCACGACCGACATCGGCGACAAGATCAACACCAAGATCATCGGCCCGCTGTCGAAGGAGAACGATCTATCAGACATGCCGGATTTCAACGATCCTAACAAGCTCGGCAGCGGCAAGGAAATGGTGGAGCGGCTCACCAATCTCATCGCCATTTTTGAAAACCCCGCGCTGGATTTCTCGAAAAATCGCGCGGACGGCGACGATCTGCTAGGTGATGCCTACGAATATCTCATGCGCCATTTCGCCACCGAGAGCGGCAAGAGCAAGGGCCAGTTCCTAACGCCGTCGGAGGTTAGCATCGTCATTTCCCACATCCTCGGCGTGCGTGCGGCGACCGTCAAAAGCAGTACCAGCGCCTATGATCCCACCTGCGGCTCGGGTTCGCTATTATTGAAAATCGGGGCCACTGCGAGTCAGGGCAAGGGCGTGCAGATCACACTCTTCGGCCAGGAGAAGGATTCTTCCACTGCCGGACTCGCCCGGATGAACATGATTCTCCACAACTACGCCACAGCGGAGATCAAGCAGGGCAACACACTTTCCAATCCGCTGTTCCTCGATGGCGACGATCTTAAGACTTTCGACTACGTCGCGGCCAATCCGCCGTTCAGCGACAAACGCTGGAGCACTGGCGTCGATCCCGAGAACGACCCGTGGCAGCGCTTCAAAGCCTATGGCGTCCCTCCCGCCAAGCAGGGGGATTACGCCTATTTGCTGCACATCATCCGCTCGATGAAGAGCACCGGAAAAGGCGCGTGCATCCTTCCGCACGGCGTCTTGTTCCGGGGAAATGCCGAAGGCGTCATCCGGCGGAATCTCATCCAGCGCGGCGTCATCAAAGGCATCATCGGCCTGCCCGCGAATCTCTTTTACGGCACGGGCATCCCCGCCTGTTTGATCCTACTAGACAAGGAACACGCACAGGCCCGCAAGGGTATTTTCATGATTGACGCCTCCAAGGGCTTCCGCAAAGACGGCCCGAAGAACCGGCTCCGCGAGCAGGACATCCACCGCATCGT
>JAYVEJ010000705.1:0-3061 GCA_043748885.1 Luteolibacter sp.
GCCGCCAGCCAAATCTGCGTCACCGGCGGCGCGAAAATGGCCTGCTACAATGCCATCCTCGCCGTCATCGAGGAAGGAGATGAAGTCATCATTCCATCGCCATTCTGGGTCTCCTACCCGGAAATGGTCCGGCTCGCTGGCGGTGTCCCCGTCATCGTCGAGACCAAGGAATCCAATGGTTGGAAAATGACACCCGAGCAGTTCGAGGAAGCCATGACCCCGGCCACCAAGATGGTCATCATCAACACTCCCGGTAACCCAACCGGAGCCGTTTACACCAAGGCGGAACTCCTCGCCCTCGGCGAAATTGCACTCACCGAAGACATCGTCATCCTTTCCGATGAGATCTACGAGAAGCTCGTTTACGGCGACCACAAGCATGTTTCCATCGCCTCGCTCAGCCAGGAACTTTACGATCTAACCATCACCGTCAATGGCTTTTCCAAAGCCTACTCGATGACCGGCTGGCGTCTCGGCTACACCGCCGCGCCGAAGCCACTAGCAGATGCGATTGAGAAGATCCAGAACCACACCACCTCCAACGCGAACAGCTTTTCCCAGTACGGTGCGCTCGCTGCCCTGGAAGGTGACCAATCGTTCATCGAAGACCTCCGCGGCGAATACGACGTCAAGCGGCAGTTCATGTTTGCCCGCCTCAAGGCCATCAACAACATCCGCGTCGTCGAGCCACAAGGAGCTTTCTACTTCTTCGTTTACACCGGTGCCATGGGCCTGAAGTCGATGAACCTGTGCGATAAATTGCTCTCCCGCTACAAGGTCGCCGCCGTTCCCGGTGTCGCCTTCGGCTACGACGAAGGCATCCGCCTCAGCTACTGCACCACGCTCGACATCCTTAACGAAGGCCTTACTCGCTTTGAGCAATTCTGCCGCGAGCATTGAGCCGGACCGCGAAATTTATTTCGCCTGAATTCTAAAAAGCCATAGCTCCGCAAGGGTCTATGGCTTTATTTCAACCTCCTGCCATCATTTTGTGAATCGTCTCCTCGTCGAGGATGGTGATGCCGAGCTTCTCCGCCTTGTCGCGTTTCGAGCCGCCGCCTTCGCCGGCGAGGACATAGTTTGTTTTTGCGGAAACCGAGCCGCTAACTTTGCCGCCTTTGCTTTCGATGAGGTCCTTCATCGCATCGCGATCCATGCTGAGAGTGCCGGTGATAACGAAGGTTTTTCCGGCGAGCGGCAGCGCTGATAGATCGGCAACGGCGGCGATTGGGAGGTAGTTGTCGGAAACCGGATCGATCCCGAGTTCGGCCAGGCGGGCGATGACGTGACGACCGGCTTCGGATTTGAAAAAGCTGATGATGGCCTCTGCGACCGCCGGGCCGACATCGCCGGTGATGGTGTATTTTGCGAGAAACTCGTTGTGTTTTTTCGCGGTGGCGCGGGTGTCGCGCAGCAGTTCCTCTAGAATTTCAGATTCCGCGATTGCGGCGATGGATGGATGGAGGCGTGAGAGTTCCTTAGCCGCAGACTCACCTAACTGGCGGATGCCCATGGCGTAGAGCCAGCGCTGGAGTGGCTTGGATTTCGCGGCTTCGAGGGCTGCTAAAACTTTGACGGCGTTCTTCTCGCCGAAGCGGCGGGGTGATTCTTCCGTGCCGAGATTGAGGTTGGCGAGGGTGTCTTCCGTTAGTTTGAAAAGATCCAGCGGCGTGGTGCAATGGCCGTGGCGGACGAACGCCTCAGCGACGATTTCGCCCAGCCCATCAAGGTCGAGCGCCTTGCGGGCGGCGAAGTGTTTGATGCTATTAACGGCTTGTGCGGGGCATTCAAAATTGGTGCAACGCCACGCGACGAAGCCTTCTTCCTGCGAGATCGGCCCGCTGCATGAGGGGCATTTCCCGCCGACGCTGTCATACAGGGAAAATGGAATCGCGCCCTCGGCGTGGCGGATGACTTTGACGATGGCGGGGATAATTTCGCCGGCTTTCTCGATCAGCACGGTGGCTCCGAGGCGGATGTCTTTTTTGGTAATCTCGTCCTGATTGTGGAGCGTGGCGCGGGACACGGTGGAGCCGGAAATGAGCACCGGTGTAAGCTCGGCGACGGGTGTTAGGACTCCGGTGCGGCCGACCTGGATGAGGATGTTGGTGAGCGTGGTTTCCTTCTGCTCTGGCAGAAATTTGTAAGCAGCGGCCCAGCGCGGCGCGCGGGAAGTGAAGCCGAGAATTTCGCGCTCAGCGCGGTCGAGCACTTTGATGACCGCGCCGTCGGTGCCGTAACCGAGGTCGTGGCGCTCGCGGTTGATTTGGGCGACGGCGGCTAACAACTCATTGAGGTTGCGGGCATTGAGGATCGGCAAATTCTGCGGGATGCCGAGATTTCCGAGCAGCTCGTGGAACTGGTGCTCTGTCTCTAACGGCGGCCCAGCATACGCGCCGAGGCCGTGGGCGAGAAATGCGAGCGGGCGCTTGGCGACGATTTTAGGGTCGAGCAGTTTGAGCGTGCCCGCCGCAGCGTTGCGGGGATTGGCGAAGGTGGGCAGGCCGGCTTCATCGCGCTCGGCATTGAGTGCGGCGAAAGCTTCGTTAGGCATGAAGATTTCGCCACGGACTTCGAGGAGAGAAGGAATGGCGGATGTGGGATCGGGGATCGGTGCGAATGCATCGCCTTCTGAGAGGACTTGGAGATCGATGGGGACCAGTTCACCATCGCTGATTTTAATTAGATTTCCGACATGGGCATCGGCAATTTCCACACCCGAGGTTTCATTTTTCCAGCGGTTATGACCCTTGGAGTGGTAGCCATTTGCCTCGAACCAGATAGCGATTTCCTCCGGCGTGGGCACGTCACCCGTGACGAATGGCTGGGAAATAACGAGCGCCGGGCCACGCTTCGTTTCTAAAACTCCGTGGAGCTGGATGTCATCGCCGAACACTTGATTGGCGGCCTTAAGATTATTCAGGTAGGCGATGGCCTCGCCTTGTGCCCCGAAGTTGGGAGGCAGGGTGAACTTGATGACCCGGTTGGTTCCCTGAATGTGAAATAGCGTGTGCTCCGACTGTCCGCCTAACTGAGGGTAACGAGCGGCGAGTCTGCCGAA
>JAYVEJ010000706.1:0-3060 GCA_043748885.1 Luteolibacter sp.
AATGGCTGCAAACTTGTCGGCTAGTATCTCGGCTGCAATCACTCATGATCCTTAACCTTTCCAAATAAGAAAGCAACATTTGTTTTTGCGAGCGTCCTATGCTCCATGCGGCGCGGAGCTTCTTCATCTTCTCTTACGCCGGAAGAAGCTCCGCACCGCATCCGGCAGAGCCGAATCTACCTCGGCGCGAGCAGAGCTTCACGCACTCCGGCGCCCCGCAGCAATTCCTTGATTCCCTTTTCCCTCTTGCTAGCTTCCGCGGCCTGATGCACGGGAAAACCCTACCCATACTCGCCGCCCTACTAACCGCTGCGCCGGTCGTGCAGGCGGTGGACCAAAATAACAACCAGTAGAGCGATTTCTGGGAAATGCTGTTCCAGTCCCCTAGCCTGCCGGCCGGCGGCGACTTCGATGCAGACGGCTGGAGCAACGCCGCCGAAAGCAGCGCCGGGACTCACCCGTTAGACGCAACTTCGTTTCCCGCGATGACCCTGCATCTGGCAGTGGGACTGCCGACGTTTTCCTGGCAGAGTCTGAGAGGAAAGCACTACGCCTTGCTGACTTCCACCGATCTAACATCGTTCGTGCCGACGGGTGATGTGGCGATGGGATCCGGCGGGGCGATGGATTTCCAACTTCCGCAGACCGATGCTCGCGAGTTTTTCCGGATGCAAATCTCAGACGTGGATTCCGACGGCGACGGCGTGAACGAGTGGGAAGAACTGACCTTGGGCTTCGATCCGGGGCGAGTGAGAACGGATCGGTTTTCCCAAACCGATTCGCAACGCGTCATCCCCGGACTCACGGCGGCTAACACCATCACGGTCGCGGTTTATGATGACACCTGCAGTGAGCGTTGGCCGGATCCCGCCGTGCGGGTGCTGCGGCGCAGCGGCGGGTTGCAATCTCTAACCGTGAACTTTTCGCTCAGCGGCACGGCGACGCGCGGTGTGGACTATCAGCCATCCCTCGCGGGAAATACCGCCACCTTCGCCCTCGGACAGCGCGAGTTGTTCGTCGAAATTTCCCCACTCGCGGATGCCGATGAAGCCGAGGCCAGCGAGACCATTATTCTAACTGCACTCGCCGGTTCCGGCTACACCGTGGGCGCGGCAACCACAGCGACTGCCACGATTCACAACGCGACCGCTGCCAGCGGCCCATCGGCAAAAGCGGCAGCGCGGTTTCTCGTGCAAGCGGCCTTCGGCCCGGATCAAGACACCGCAGACGCGGACGAGATTCCGGAAAATGTGGAGACCGTGATGGCGCAGGGTTTCAGCGCTTGGCTCGACGGCCAGTTCGCCATTCCGCCGCAATATCATGAACCGTTCGTGGCCAATGTCGGGAGCATCCCGGCGATGTATCTCGACCCGAAAATGGTTTCTTGGTGGAACCGCGCGCTCGCCACCGTGGCGATCTATCTAGGCGGCCCGGCAGCGGAGTATGATCCAGTTAGACAGCGGATCGCTTACTGCTTCAACCAGGTCTTTGTGATGAGCGACCGCCCAGAAACTCTCGGCGTGGAATACTGGGGCATGTCTAACTCCTATGACATGTTGGTTCGAAATTCGTTGGGAAACTTCCGGGACTTGCTCTCCGCGTGGCCACCCACCCGGTCATGGGCTTCTGCCTGAGTCATGTAAACAACAAGAAGGGCAACCCGGCGACGAACACGTTTCCCGACGAAAACTTCGCCCGCGAGGTCCAGCAGCTTTTCTCCATCGGCCTTTGGAAACTGAACCAAGACGGCACGAAAACGCTCGATTTGCTGACCGGCAAGCCCACCTCGACTCACACGAATGTCGATACCACCAACTTCGCGCGGGTCTTCACCGGCTTGAGTTATAGCCCAGCTTCTGAAACAAAGTTCGATGTCTATCCGAATCCTCAACGCCACCACCGCCGTTTCCTCGCCTAACTACTTCTACAATTCCATCAACATGCTCGCCCCGCGCGGCGCGGCCTATTCGGAATACGCCGCCCTCCGCCAGTCGATCACGCCGCCCGAGAGCCGGCTCTTGCCGATCAATCCCATCGTCGATCCCGGTCGTCCGTTAGGACTGCATCCGGCTTTGGGCGGGCTGCAAACGTTGTTTGAAAATGGCAAGCTCGCGTTTGTCGCCAACGTCGGCACTCTGGTGGATACCGGCACCACCAAGGTGAATTACCATGCCGGCTCGTCACTGCCGCTCGGCCTGTTTTCCCACTCCGACCCGATCGAGCAATGGCAAACATCCATCCCCGACAACCCCAGCGGCATCGACTGGGGTGGGCGGATGGCGGATCTCCTCAAAAGCCTCAACGCCGAGGATCGCTTCTCGATCAACATCTCGCTCGACGGCTCTAACGTCTGACAAGCCGGCAACACCCTCGCCGAGTATGCCATCCGCGAAACGGGAGCGGATAGTTTGTCTGGCTATAACTCGGCATACTTCGCTGGGCAGCCGCTAACACAAGTCCGCAGCGCCGCCCTCGACAGCCAGATGGCGCTCGAATCTCAGAACGTCTTCCAGCGGAGTTTCGCAAAATCCAAGAAGGACGCCACCGCCGCGTTCGATACTTTCACCGCCGCCACCACGGTGACCTTGCCCGCCAGTGTCACTTGGCCGACCACCCGTCTCGCCGACCAATTAAAAATGGTGGCCAAGACCATCGCCGGTCGCGGCAGCCTCGGGATGCGGCGGAATACGTTCTTCATCAACTACAGCGGCTTCGACCATCACAGCGGTCTGTTAGCCAGTCAGACGGTGATGTTACCCATCGTCAATGACGCTGTGAAAGCCTTCTACGACACCCTAGTGGCGCTGGGCGCGGAAAATGAAGTGGTGCTCTACAACGGCTCGGATTTTGGTCGCACCCTCACTTCGAACAGCCAAGGCAGCGACCACGCTTGGGGTGGTCATCAATTCGTGGTGGGTGGCCAAGTGAAGGGCAAACGAATCTATGGCCACTACCCAGACCTCTATCAGGACAACCCGCTCGACGTCGGCCGCGTGCGTTTGATTCCGACCACCAGCGTGGACGAGTTCTTCGCGGAAATGGCGCTGTGGTTAGGCGTCT